>NZ_JBCNYA010000013.1:0-115865 GCF_049727805.1 Frateuria sp. YIM B11624 | reverse complement strand
AGAGCGCCCCCATCCGCCCTTCGGGCACCTTCCCCCGTGGAACGGGGGAAGGACAACATCGAGCCTTCCCCCGCAACGCGGGGGAAGGTGCCAAAGGCGGATGGGGGCGCTCTTCGCGGCAAGCCCGCTTGACCATCCCGCCCGCCTCTCGCCATCCTGCAACGCTTCCGTTCCCTGACCGACCCCACGCATGAGCAGTCGCTACAACGCCGCCGACATCGAAGTCCTTTCCGGCCTCGATCCCGTTAAACGCCGCCCGGGCATGTACACCGACACCTCGCGGCCGAACCACCTGGCGCAGGAGGTCATCGACAACTCGGTGGACGAGGCGCTCGCCGGCCACGCCAAGGCGATCGAGGTGGTGCTTCACGTCGACGGTTCAGTGGAAGTCAGCGACGACGGCCGTGGCATGCCGGTGGACATCCACCCGGAGGAAGGCGTGCCGGGCGTGGAGCTGATCCTCACCCGCCTGCACGCGGGCGGCAAGTTCAGCGGCAAGAACTACAACTTCTCCGGCGGCCTGCACGGTGTAGGCGTGTCGGTGGTGAACGCACTCTCGCAGCGCGTCGAAGTCACCATCCGCCGCGACGGCAGCGAATACCGCATGGCCTTCGAGCACGGCGACCGCGTCAGCGAGCTGGAGGTCATCGGCTCGGTGCCCAAGAGGAAGACCGGCACCACCGTGCGCTTCTGGGCCGATCCGAAGTACTTCGACTCGCCGAAGATCTCGGTGCCGAAGCTCAAGCACCTGCTGCGCGCCAAGGCCGTGCTCTGCGCGGGCCTGAATGTGAAGCTGCTCGACGAGGCCAGCGGCGAGACCAGCGAGTGGTACTACGAGGACGGCCTGCGCGACTACCTGCGCGGCGAGCTCGACGGCGCCGAGGCGATTCCCGCCGACCTGTTCGTGCACCACGTCGCCCGCGACACCGAAGGCCTGGACCTGGCCCTTACCTGGCTGCCCGAGGGCGAGCTGGTGCAGGAGAGCTACGTCAACCTGATTCCCACGGCGCAGGGCGGCACCCACGTCAACGGCCTGCGCACGGGCCTGACCAACGCGATCCGCGAGTTCTGCGACATCCGCAACCTGCTGCCGCGTGGCGTCAAGCTGGCGCCCGAGGACGTGTGGGAGCGCTTGGCCTTCGTGCTCAGCGCCAAGCTGCTCGATCCGCAGTTCGCCGGCCAGACCAAGGAGCGCCTGTCCTCGCGCCAGGCCGCCGCACTGGTCGAGAGCGTGGTGCACGACGCCTTCAGCCTGTGGCTCAACCAGCACGTGGACCTGGGCGAGAAGATCGCCCAGCTCGCCATCGAACGCGCCAGCGCGCGCCTGAAGGCGGCCAAACAGGTGGTGCGCAAGAAGATCACCCAGGGCCCCGCCCTGCCCGGCAAGCTGGCCGACTGCACCGCGACCGACCTCACCCGTACCGAGCTCTTCCTGGTCGAGGGCGACTCGGCCGGCGGGAGCGCCAAGCAAGCGCGCGACAAGGAGTTCCAGGCAATCCTGCCGCTGCGCGGCAAGATCCTGAACACCTGGGAGGTCGAGTCGACCTCCGTGCTGGCTTCCGAGGAAGTGCACAACCTTGCCGTGGCGATCGGCTGCGATCCTGGCAAGGACGACCTCTCCGGCCTGCGCTACGGCAAGGTCATCATCCTGGCCGACGCCGACTCCGACGGCCTGCACATCGCCACCCTGCTCTCGGCGCTGTTCCTGCGCCATTTCCCGGCGCTGGTGCGCGAGGGCCACGTGTTCGTGGCGATGCCGCCGCTGTTCCGCGTCGACGTGGGCAAGCAGGTCTTCTACTGCCTGGACGAGGCCGAGAAGCAGGCGATGCTGCAGAAGATCGAGCGCGAGAAGATGAAGGGAGCCGTCAGCACCACCCGCTTCAAGGGCCTGGGCGAGATGAACCCGGCGCAGTTGCGCGAATCGACCATCCACCCCGACACCCGGCGCCTGGTCCAGCTGACCGTCGACGACGACGACGCGACGGCCAAGCTGATGGACATGCTGCTGGCCAAGAAGCGCGCCGGCGACCGCAAGAGCTGGCTGGAGGAAAAGGGCGACCTGGCGACGCTCGAGGTTTGATCCTCGGCGCACCATCCTCTCCATGGTCGTCATTCCCGCGAAAGCGGAATCCGTCTTGCCTTGATCCCACACAAGCACAATGGATTCCCGCTTAGGCGGGGATGACGCCGCGTCATATTGTGTCGTGTAAGTTAGGCACTCTCACGTCACGAGCAGCCAGCCATGGCCCTTGTCCCCCCCATCGACCTGCAACGCTGGATCGACGAACACCGCCACCTGCTCAAGCCGCCGGTCGGCAACAAGTGCATCGTCGACGGCGACTTCATCGTGATGATCGTCGGCGGTCCCAATGCGCGCACCGACTACCACTACGACGAAGGCCCCGAGTTCTTCTACCAGCTCGAAGGCGAGATGGTGCTCAAGGTTCAGGACGAGGGCGAGGCGCGCGACATCCCGATCCGCGCCGGCGAGGTGTTCTACCTGCCACCGCGCGTACCGCACTCGCCCCAACGCATGCCCGACTCGGTCGGCCTGGTGATCGAGCGCCGCCGCCTGGCCGGCGAGCAGGATGGCCTGCTGTGGTTCTGCGAGCGCTGCAACCACAAGCTGTACGAGGAGTACTTCACCCTGCAGAGCATCGAGCAGGATTTCCCACCGGTGTTCGATCGCTTCTACCGCTCGCGCGAGGCGCGCACCTGCGACGCCTGCGGGCACCTGAATCCCGCTCCCGCGCGCTACGAATCGGCGTGACTCGAGAACGCGCGCAGGGGCGTAGGGTGGGCTTCAGCCCACCGCCTTGATCGCCATCGGAGCCGGTGGGCTGAAGCCCACCCTACGGACTACGGGCTACGCCTGGCGGGCGAGCCAGCGTTGCGCCATGCGCCGCAGCGACTCGTCCGCCTGCACGTCCTGCGCGATCGCGCGGACCGGCCGCCAGGCCAGTTCGAGGGACTCCTCGCTGACCTCGAAAGCCTCGCTGCCGGTGGCCCGCACCACGTAGCGCACGTCGTAGTGCCAATGCGCCGGCTCGTCGCCACGCGCGGGAATGAGGTGCCGGTCGATGTCGAAGATGTCCGGTTCCACCACCAGCTCCCGCAGGCCCGATTCCTCCTCCGCCTCGCGCAAGGCCACGCGCGCCAGGTCGCGATCGCCATCGGCGTGACCGCCCAGCTGCAACCAGCGGCCGAGCTTGCGGTGATGGGTCAGCAGCACGCGTTCGCCGTCGGCGCTGACCAGCCACGCCGAGCCGGTGAAATGCCCGGGCGCGTGGCTGCGCTCGAACACCTGCGGCGCGCTGTCGAGGAACTGCAGGAAAACACCCGTCGCCGGATCGGTTGGATACGCCTGCGCATGCCGGCGAAAGGCATCGGCGAGGCCGGGAGTGGCAATTTCCGTCATCGTCTGGAGGGAAGCGGCAAACACGCATTCTAGCGACGGGCGCGCGTGTCTCGTGGCGCTTGTACCCCCAGTCACGCTCGGCTAAGGTTGCCCGTCACGTCGGCTCGACGCATTGCTTACGTCGGGGTCGAGGGGATGCGTCCGTCTGTCCTACGGGGAACCCATACATGCTTTTCAAGCGCGTCAAGCCGCTCGACCAGATTCTCGCCACCGCCGAAAAGAAAAGCCTGGTTCGCCAGCTCGGCCCCTTCCAGCTCACCATGCTCGGCATCGGCGCCATCATCGGCACCGGCATCTTCGTGCTGACCGCCGAGGCCGGACAGAAGGCCGGCCCAGGCATGATGGTGTCCTTCGTCATCGCCGCCATCGTGTGCGGCCTGGCCGCCCTGGCCTACGCGGAGCTCGCCTCGATGGTGCCGGTCGCGGGCTCGGCGTACACCTACACCTACGGCGTGATGGGCGAAGGCCTCGCCTGGGTCGTGGGCTGGGCGCTGGTGCTCGAGTACACCATCGCCGCCAGTACCGTATGCGTGGGCTGGGCCGGCTACTTCAACGGCCTGCTGGCCAGCCGCGGATTCGGCTTGCCGATGTTCCTGCGGGTCGGTCCGCTGGACGGCGGCGGATTCAACCTGTTCGCCTGCCTGATCGGCCTGGTGATCACCGGCCTGCTGGTGATCGGCACCAGCAAGTCGGCGAAGGTCAATGCCGCGCTGGTGCTGGTCAAGGTGATCGCGCTGACCGTGTTCATCGTGATCGCCCTGCCGCGCGTGGAAGACGCCAACTTCGTGCCCTTCACGCCCAACGGCTGGGGCAGCCCGATGGGCGGCATCGGCGTGCTCGGCGCCGCGGCTTCGATCTTCTTCGCCTACGTGGGCTTCGATGCGATTTCCACGGCGGCTGAGGAAACCAAGAATCCCAACCGCAACATCCCGATCGGCCTGCTCGGCGCGCTCGGCGTATGCACCATCTACTACCTGCTGGTCAGCTACGGCGCGATCGGCGCCGTCGGCGCGCAGCCGGTGGTCGCCCCGGACGGCTCCGCGATCCAGCCCGGCACGCCGGCGATGGCGGCGGCCTGCCAGGGTTCCCAGGCGCTGGTTTGCAGCAAGGAGGCGCTGGCCCACGCGGTGCGCCTGCTCGACCACCCGTGGTGGGGCAACTTCATCGGCGCCGCGGCCAGCCTCGCGCTGCCGTCGGTGATCCTGACGATGACCTACGGCCAGACCCGCATCTTCTTCACCATGGCGCGCGACGGCCTGCTGCCCGCCAAGCTGGCCAAGATCCATCCGCGCTACCACACCCCGCACGTGATCACGCTGATCACCGGCGGCTTCGTTTCGCTGTTCGGCGCGCTGTTCCCGGTGGGTGCACTGGCTGACGTCACCAACTCCGGCACGCTGTTCGCCTTCATGATGGTGGCGCTCGGCGTGCTGATCCTGCGCGTCAAGCAGCCGCAGCGGCCGCGCTCGTTCCGCACGCCGGCCGCGTGGGTGGTCTGCCCGCTCGCCATCATCGGCTGCGTGCTGCTGTTCCTGAACCTGTCGAAGGTGACCATGTACGTGTTCTTCGGCTGGGCGGCCGTCGGCCTGGTGGTGTACTACCTCTATGGCTACCGCAAGAGCCATCTGGCCAACGGCACCGAACCGGCCTGACGCTTGCACCGCGTACCCCAATGACAACCCGCCGGCACGGTGAGAACCGTGCCGGTTTCATGTCCGGAATGCCCATGCTGAAGCAGTTGCTCGCCCGCAAGACCGATTTCTCCGATGCCGACGACGCGCACGGCCCCGGGCTGCGCCGCACGCTCGGGCCATGGGGGCTGACCGCGCTGGGCATCGGTGCGGTGATCGGGGGCGGCATCTTCGTGATCACTGGCCAGGCGGCGGCCGAGCACGCCGGTCCTGCCGTGATCCTGGCCTTCGTGATCGCGGCCATCTGCTGCAGCTTCACCGCGCTGTGCTACGCCGAGTTCGCCACGCTGATCCCGATGTCCGGCAGTTCCTACTCCTACGCCTATGCCACGCTGGGCGAGCTGGTGGCCTGGTTCATCGGCTGGAACATGGTGCTGGAGTACGGCGTATCCGCTTCGGCCGTCGCCGTGAGCTGGACCGGTTACTTCGTCAGCCTGATGGACCACATCGGCATCCACCTGCCCGCGGCCCTCACCAACGCCCCGCTGGCCTATCAGGGCGGTCACCTGGTAAGTACCGGCGCCCTGTTCAACCTGCCCGCGGTGGCCATCGTGCTGGCGCTGACCTGGCTTTGCTACGTGGGCATCCGCGAGTCCAGCGGCACCAACGTCGCCATGGTGCTGCTCAAGGTCGGCCTGATCGTGGTGGTGATCGTTGCCGGCTGGCGCTACGTCAATCCGGATCTGTGGCACCCGTTTATCCCGGCCAACGAAGGGCCCGAGAGATACGGTTGGTCAGGCATCATGCGTGCGTCGACCCTGGTGTTCTTCGCCTACATCGGTTTCGAGGCAACCTCGACCGCGGCGCAGGAAGCGAAGAACCCGCAGCGCGACCTGCCGATCGCCACGCTCGCCTCGCTGGCGATCTGCACCGTGCTCTACGTGGGCATGGCGGCGGTCATCACGGGCCTGCTGCCCTTCAACCTGCTCGGCACGTCCGAGCCGGTGGTCACGGCGGTCAAGGCGCATGCGGAGCTGGAATGGCTGCGCTGGCTGGTCGAGATCGGCGCGCTGATCGGCCTGTCGTCGGTGGTGCTGGTGATGATAATCGCGCAGCCGCGCATCTTCATGATCATGGGCCGCGACGGCTTGCTGCCGCCGGTGTTCGCCAAGATCCACCCGCGCTACCGCACGCCGCACATCAACACGGTGATCACCGGGCTGGGCATCGCCGCGCTGGCGGCCGTGTTCCCGCTGGACGTCCTCGGTGACCTGGTCTCGATGGGCACGCTGATCGCGTTCGTCGCGGTGTGCGCCGGCGTGCTGATCCTGCGCCACACCCAGCCGGAACTGCCGCGCACCTTCCGCGTGCCATGGGCTCCGGTGGTCTGCACGCTGGGCGTACTGAGCTGCCTGACGCTGCTGTACTGGGAGAACTGGTACCAGTGGCTGATGCTGGGTATCTGGACCGTGATCGGCCTGGCGATCTACTTCGGCTACGGGCGCCGCCACAGCCAGCTGCGCAAGGCGTCCACATAAGGTCGACATGAGAGGTGGGCTTCGGCCCGCTCGCCGCCTCGGCGGCCCGGGCCTCCCCAGGGAGGCCTCGTCTGGAACCCGAACGTTGACCGACGTTCGCAGGCGGACGCGACATTTAACAAAATCCTTGCAAACCGGCAGCTTCAGCCCAGCAAAGAATTTTGTGCCGCAACCTACTGAAATTAAAAGGTTTAACGGAACTTTTCCGAGAAAAAACCCGGCGTCCGTCGCCCGAACTGCCCACCGCGGGAGTATCATTCGAACTCCGAGGGTTGATCACTTGGCAGTGGGCCCCGGATCGCCGCCCGGCGCGTCAGGCGGGTCAGCTCCTCAGCCTGACGCGTCTGGGCAGCACTTTTCAGACCGGCCGTTCGGCCACTTTCCCTTCACGCACACATGACCGGACGCGCCTCGCGCGTCGGCCACATGCGCGCCTGCTCAGGCCTTCCGGGTCGTGTGCGAAACACACCAGCCCTTGGCGTTCACCGACTTGCCGGGGAACAGCTGGCAGGGACCGTAGGGCTTGGCGTTGGCGTCCGTGTAGAACTGGCAGTTCGCGCAGACATCGCCCGCCTTGTGCTTCGGGTTCTTCGACGTGCTGGCGTCCTCGACATAGTCGAGCGCCTTGGCGGTCGGATCGGACTCGGCTACGTGCGGCAGGTCGGCCGCGCGCGCGAGGCGCGGCAGTCCACCGACCACGGCCGCGGCGGCGGCGGTGCCCGCGGCGACCTTCAGGAAACGCCTGCGCGATTCGAGATCTTTTTCTTGCGACATGGAAGGAACCTCCGTTGTTTCCGCCACCGCGGACGCGGCGGCCTTTCCCGATGGTACGCTCGCCGCGTCAATGAAACCTGACTTGCGAGAACGACTCGCATTTGCCGCCGGGCGCACGGACCGACGTGCTATAGTCGCCCACCGTTTGGACGTCCAAATCGCAATGCAGGAACTTCCCTCCTCCGTCGATCCCGCCCGTTTCGCGCTTTGCGCCGACGCCATTGCCGAAGCCGCCCGGGAACTTGCCCTGCTGGGCTGGACGCCGGCCACGAGCAGCAACTTTTCCATGCGCGTGAACGGCGAGCTCGCCGCCATCACCATCTCCGGCCGCGACAAGGGCCGGCTCGGGCGCGAGGACATCATGCTGGTGGACATGGCCGGTCACGCGGTCGGCACCCGTGCCCGTCCCAGCGCCGAGACCGCGCTGCACACGCAGGCCTACCGTCGCCTGCCGCATGCCCAGGTGGTACTGCACACCCATTCGCGCACGCAGAGCGTGGCCTCGCGGCTGTTCGCGCGCGACGGCGCCGTGCGGCTGGAGGGTTGGGAGCTGCAGAAGGCCATCACCGGCTACACCACGCACGAGAGCGTGCTGGAGATCCCGGTGTTCCCCAACACCCAGCACATGCCCGAACTGGTCGAGCGCATCGATGCCTGGCTGGACGCCGGCAAGCCGCTGCACGCCTACCTGATCGACGGCCACGGCATCTACGCCTGGGGCGCCGACATGGCCGAGGCGCGGCGCCACCTCGAGGCACTGGAATTCCTGCTCGCCTGCGAGCTCGACCTCAGGAGACTGTCCGCATGAGCCGCCTGCGCATCTACGACGAACACCAGCCAGCCACGCCCGTTTCCGTACATACCGCGCCTGGCGAGATCACCCGCGAACTCGGCCGGGTCGGCGTGCGTTTCGAGCAATGGGAAGCGAATGCGCCGATCGCTCCGGGCGCCAGCCAGGACGAGGTAATCGCCGCCTACCGCGGTGACATCGACCGCCTGATGCGCGAGGAAGGCTACCAGTCGGTCGACGTGATCAGCCTGGCCCCGGACCATCCGGACCGCGCCACCTTGCGCCAGAAATTCCTGAGCGAACACACGCACAGCGAGGACGAAGTGCGCTTCTTCGTCGCCGGCAGCGGCCAGTTCACCCTGCACATCGGCGGACGCGTCTACGACGTGCTGTGCGAGGCGGGCGACCTGATCGGCGTGCCGGACGGCACCCCGCACTGGTTCGACATGAGCGAGTCGCCCTACTTCGTGGCCATCCGCCTGTTCACCAACAAGGAAGGCTGGGTCGCCAACTTCACCGGCACCGACATCGCCGGGCGCTTCCCGCGGATGGAGCCGGCCACGCGCTGACCGTAGGGCGGGCTTCAGCCCGGCGTCCGGATGTGGCGAAGGTGCGCTGAAGCCCGCCCTACGGAAGCTCGGCTATCCTTGCCGTCCCTCCGCACGCGTGCCGCCCATGACCACCATCCGCGCCATCGTCACCGACATCGAGGGCACCACCAGCTCGATCGACTTCGTCAAGGACGTGCTGTTTCCCTACGCCCGCAAGCGACTGCCCGCCTTCGTCGAGACGCACGCCGACCGGCCCGAAGTGCAGCACTGGCTGCACGAGGCGGCGAAGGAAGCCGGGATCATCGAGGCCAGCCGCCAGGAGATCATCGAACTGCTGCTGGGCTGGATCGACCAGGACCGCAAATCCACTGCGCTCAAGGCGCTGCAGGGCATGATCTGGAAGGAAGGCTACGAGGCCGGCGAATACCGCGCGCACGTCTACCCGGAGGTGTCCGCCCGCCTGCACGCCTGGCGCGCCGACGGCCTGCACCTGTACGTCTACTCCTCCGGTTCGGTGCCGGCGCAGCGGCTGTTCTTCCGCTACAGCGATGCGGGCGACCTGACACCACTGTTCGCCGGCTACTTCGACACCGAGACCGGACCCAAGCGCGAGTCGGCGTCGTACACGAAGATCGCCGAGGCGCTCGGCGAGCGTCCGGAGCACATCCTGTTCCTGTCCGACATCGTGGAGGAGCTGGACGCCGCCCGCGCCGCCGGTTTGCAGACCGGCTGGCTGCTGCGTCCGCCGCAAGCCATGCCCGCCGAACCGCGCCATCCGGCTTACGCGGATTTCGATGCCATCGAGCCCTGACACGATGCGTGCCACCCTGATCGCCCTGCTCGCGTTTGCCGCTGGCATCCTCACGATGCTGGTGGTGCAGGGTTGGCCGCCGCCCCATGCATCCGCGCCACACGCGTTGCGGGTGCAACCGGTCGTCCCCACCACCGTCGCGCCACCGCCGGACGACGCCGAAGCTCCCGCCTTGCCCTCGGACGACTGGCCCGAGCAGGCGCCCACGCCCGAACAGGTGCTCTACACCCAGCCGCAGTTGCTGGATGCCGCACTCGGCAAGCTGGGGCCGCGCGTCTCCGGCAAACCGAACCTGTACCTGCTCGCCTTCGCCGGGGACGGCAGCGAGGACGTGTTCCACAACGAGGCCGAGTACGCCGCGCGACTGTTCACCCGTCGCTTCGGCCCCACCGCCCATGCGCTGGTGCTGGAGAACCATCCCGACACGCTCGCCACCCGCCCGCTGGCCACCTGGAGCAACCTGGAGAGCGCGCTCGACGGCCTGGCGCAGCGCATGGATCCGCAGCAGGACATCCTGCTGCTCTACCTGACCACCCATGGCAGCGAGGACCACACCCTGCTGGTGGACATGGACCCGCTGCCGCTGGACCAGATCGGCGCGCAGGACCTGGGCGGGATCCTCGCGGCGCATCCGTTCAAGTGGAAAGTGGTGGTGGTCAATGCCTGCTATTCCGGCGGGTTCATTCCGTCGCTGCAGGCCGCCGGCACCCTGGTGCTCACCGCCGCGCGCAGCGACCGCAGCTCCTTCGGCTGCGGCAACGATTCGGCGGCCACCTACTTCGGGCGCGCCTGGCTGGTCGACGCGCTGAACCGCACGCCGGACTTCATCGCCGCGTTCGCCCAGGCCAAGGACGAGATCGCCGGATGGGAGCGGCAGGACCGGCTGCTTCCATCCGAACCGCAGATGGCGGTCGGCAAGGGCATTGCCGAGCAGTTGGCGCGATGGCGTCAAGGCCTCGCGCCGGGTCCGGCCGTACCGTTCCAGCCTGCCTCGCAGCGACGCGTCCCGGTGGCTGCCGCACGGCACCCGTAGCCATCGCCCTGCTCGCGGATAAGCGGGCGAATCAATCCGCGGATCGCTGCCCGTGGCGCTCGGCGAGCAAGGCAACCACGTCCGCAAGCCCCAACCCGCGCGCACGCAGGGCCACCGTGAGGTGGAAAACCAGGTCGGCGGCCTCGCCCAGCAACTCCGCGTCGCCCTGCGCGACGGCGGCGAGCGCCGTTTCCACGCCTTCCTCGCCGACTTTCTGCGCGATGCGACGGATGCCCGCATCCAGCAACTGCGTGGTATAGCTGCCGGCCGGTCGCTCGGCGGCACGCCGCGCCACCAGCGCGTCGAGCTCGGCGAGGAACGCCAGCGCCGGCCGCGCGCCGTCGAAACAACTGGGCGTACCGCGGTGGCAGGTCGGCCCGGCCGGTTCGGCCAGCACCAGCAGCGCATCGGCATCGCAATCGGCATGCAGGCTCTTGAGCCGGAGCACGTTTCCCGAGCTTTCGCCCTTGGTCCAGAGGCGCCCTTTGCTGCGGCTGTGAAAGGTCACCAGCCCGCTGGCGCGCGTGGCTTCCAGCGCCGCCGCGTCCATGTAGCCCAGCATCAGCACCTCGCTGGTCAACCAGTGCTGCACGACGGCCGGCACCAGCCCGCCGCCCTTGGCGAAATCGAGTTCATCGATCATCACGCATCTTCCCGTTCCCGCGACGCCTCGACGCGCACCGCCACGCTCTGCCCGGCAAGCCAGCGTTTCAACGCCGCCACGTCGATGGCACCGGAATGGAACACGCTGGCCGCCAGCGCCCCATCCACGTCGGCCTGCACGAACACGTCGCGGAAATGTTCCGGCGCGCCCGCGCCGCCAGAGGCGACGAGCGGCACCGCGCAGAGCGCGCGCGCCTGCGCGAGCTGTTCGACGTCGTAGCCATCGCGCGTGCCATCGCTGCCCATGCAGTTGAGTACGATCTCGCCCGCACCCAGGCGCTGCACTTCGGCGATCCAGTCCAGCGTGCGTCGCGCCAGCGCCTGCGTGCGCGAGGGATCGCCGGTGTACTGGCGCACCCGCCACTGTCCATCGGCATCGCGCAACGAATCGACCCCGACCACCACGCACTGCACGCCGAACGCGTCGGCCAGTTCGCCGATCAGCGCGGGACGTTCCAGCGCCGGCGAATTGATCGACACCTTGTCGGCGCCCGCGTGCAGCACCGCGCGCGCTTCCTCGACGCTGCGGATGCCGCCGGCCACGCAGAACGGGATGTCGATCTCCCGCGCCACGCGTTCGACCCAGCCACGATCCACCGCGCGCCCCTGCGGGCTGGCGGTGATGTCGTAGAACACCAGCTCGTCAGCCCCGGCATCGCGATAGCGCAAGGCCAGTTCCACGATGCCGCCCACCACCGCGTGGTCGCGGAAGCGCACGCCCTTGACCACCTGCCCGTCGCGCACGTCCAGGCACGGAATGATGCGGCGGCTCAACATGACCGTGCTCCAGGGCCGCGTGAAGCAACAAGGAAAACGTTCATGCGACCAGCGCCTCGGTCAGGGTGAAGCGACCTTCCAGCAGCGCCCGCCCGAGGATCACGCCTGCCGCGCCGGCCGTGCCCGCGGCCTGTATGTCCTCCACCGAACGCGCGCCGCCGGAGGCCTGCACCGCCAGCCCTGGCGCGATGTCCGCCAGGTGGCGATAAAGCGCCAGGTTGAAGCCCGCCAGCATGCCGTCGCGCTGGATATCCGTGCACAGCAGATGCCGCGCACCGTGCGCGGCATACCAGGGCGCCAACTCGTCGAGCGTCCGCGCCTCGGCCTGCGTCCAGCCGGCGCTGGGCAGGGTCCAGCGATCCTCTTCCCAGCGCGTATCCAGCGCAATGGTGAAGCGCTCGCCGCCGTGCCGCTCCAGCCAACTGGCCACGCGCGACGGCTCGCGGATCGCCACGCTGCCGAGCACCACCCGTTCGACGCCGGCATCGAGCAGGCGGTGCACGTCGGCCACCTTGCGCACGCCGCCACCGGCCTGCACGCGCAAGCCCGAGCGCGCGAGCGCCTCGATCACGGGCAGGTTGGCGAACCCGCCTGCCTGCGCGCCATCCAGGTCGACCACGTGCAGCCAGCGTGCGCCGGCAGCCGCATAACCGGCCGCCAAGGCGACCGGGTCATCGGGATAGATCGTCTGGCGCGCGTAATCGCCCTGGGCGAGGCGCACGACCCGGCCTGCGCGCAGGTCGATGGCAGGGATGATGTCGGGCTTCATAGCGCGAGGAAGTTGCGCAGCAGGCGCGCGCCCACCGCAGCCGAGCGTTCCGGATGGAACTGCATGCCGAAGAAATTGCCGCGCGCGACGATCGCCGAGAAAGCGGCGCCATGTTCGGCCGTCGCCAGCGTATCGACGCCCACCGGCACCGCGTAGCTGTGGACGAAATAGGCCTGCGCGTCGGGGGCGAGACCGTCGAGCAAGGGATGCGCGCCGCGCAAGCGCAAGCGGTTCCATCCCATGTGCGGCACGCGCAGCCCCGGCGCCGGTGCAAGCCGACGCACGGTGGCGGGAATCAGCCCGAGGCAGTCCACGTCGCCCTCTTCCGAGTGTACGCACAGCAACTGCATGCCCAGGCACACGCCCAGCACGGGCTGGGTCAACCCGCGCAGCAGGTCGACCAGGCCCAGCGCGCGCAGCCGGGCCATCGCCGGGCCGGCGGCGCCGACGCCGGGAAGGATGACCTTGGCGGCGGCGCGGATCGTCGCCGGGTCGGCGGTCAGCGGCGCCTCCACGCCGAGCCGCTGCAAGGCGTAGCGCACCGAGCCGATGTTGGTGCCGCCGGCATCCACCAGGACGACCGCAGCGCCGGCGGGAAGAACCTCCTTCCCATCCTTGGCGGCCGCCGGAGCCATGACCGTGCTCATAGCACCCCCTTGGTACTGGGCAACTCGCTGCCTTCGCGGCGCAGGGCCTGGCGCAGCGCACGCGCGACGACCTTGAAGCACGCTTCGACCATGTGGTGCGCGTTCTCGCCATGCACCGACAGGTGCAGGTTGGCCCCCAGCGTCTCGCACAGCGAGCGGAAGAAATGCCCCACCAGCTCGGTCGGCAGGTCGCCCACTCGCTCGCGCGGGAACTGGCCCTCGAACACGAAGCACGGGCGTCCCGAGAGATCGAGCGCAGCGCTGGCCAGCGCCTCGTCCATCGGCAGCGTGAAGCCGTAACGACCGATGCCGCGCTTGTCGCCGAGCGCCTGTCGCAAGGCCTGGCCCAACGCGAGCGCGCAATCCTCCACCGTGTGGTGCTCGTCCACGTGCGTGTCGCCATTGCACGCGAGCGTGAGTGCGAAACCGCCGTGCTTGCCGAGCTGTTCCAGCATGTGGTCGAAGAAACCCAGCCCCGTGCGCACCTGCGGCTCACCGGCACGGTCGAGGTCGACGCCCGCTTCGATGGCGGTCTCGCGCGTACGCCGCATCGCCGTCGCCACGCGCGGCGCGTCCAGCAGGCGGTGGGCGATCTCTTCCCAGCCCGCACCCTGCGGCCCGACCCGGAAGCCGCGCACGCCCAGGTTGGCGGCCAGTTGCATGTCGCTCTCGCGATCGCCGATCACCGCGGAAGCCGCGCGACTCCAGCCGTCCTCGGCCAGCCAGTGGCGCAGCAGGCCGATGCCGGGCTTGCGCGTATCCAGGCCTTCGTGCGGGAAGCTGCGGTCCACCAGCACCTCGCGAAAGACGATGCCCTGCGAAGCGAGGACGCGCAGCAACAGTTCCTGCGGCCCGACGAAGGCCTCCTCGGGAAAGCTCGCGGTACCCAGGCCGTCCTGGTTGGTCACCATCACCAGCTCGTAGCCGGCCGCCACGCAGCGCTGCAACGCCGCGACCACACCCGGCAGCAGGTCGAGCTTGGCGTAGCTGTCGATCTGCTCGTCCGGCGGCTCCACGATCAGGCAGCCGTCGCGGTCGATGAAAAGCACCTTCCGGCTCATGCGCCTTCCCCGAGCACGGCCAGCACGCGTGCGTTCTCCTGCGGCGTTCCCAGCGTGATGCGCAAGGCGTCGCCCAATCCCGGGTAGCGGCGCACGTCGCGCACCACGATGCCGGCCTCGAACCACCGCCGATAGGCGCGGCCGGGGTCGTCGAAACGCACCGCGAGGAAATTCGCCTGCGACGGCAGCACCGCACGCACGCCAGGCAGCGTGCGGAGCGCTTCAGCCATCCGCGCCCGCTCGGCGCGCACCACGTCGATGCGCTCGCGCGCGGCCGCCTGCCCTTGCGGCGACAGGGCCTCCATCGCCGCGGCCACGCACGGGCGCGGCAGCGGATACGGAGGCAGGATCCGCCGCAGCAAGGCGATCACGTCCGCATGCGCCAGCAGGCAACCGATACGGGCGCCCGCCAGTGCCCAGGCCTTGGACAGCGTGCGCAGCACGGCCAGGTGTTCGTAGCGGTCAAGCAACGCCGCGGCGCTGCCGCCCTCGGCAAACTCCACGTACGCCTCGTCCACCACCAGCACCGCGCGGCCGGCCAGCCCACGGGCCAGGCTTTCGATCGTTTCCAGCGACACGCCGGCGCCGGTGGGGTTGTTCGGCGCACAGACGAACACCAGCTTCACGGCGGGCGTCACCGCGGACAACACCGCGTCGGCATCCACTTCGAAATCGGCCGACAGCGGCACCTCGACGACCGCCGCATCCTGCACACGCGCGCAGACGGCATACATGCCGAAGGTCGGCGGCTGCACCAGGACCGCGTCCCTGCCGGCACGGCAGAACGCGCGCACCAGCAGGTCGATCGCCTCGTCGCTGCCGCGCCCGACCAACATCTGCTCGCGGCGCACGCCGTAGAGCGCGGCAAGGCGCTCGACCAGCGCCGCCGGCTGCGGATCGGGATAGCGGTGGCATTCCAGCCCGGCATCGCCGAACGGCGCCCAGGCCGACTCGTTGGCGTTGAGCAGCAACTGCCCGCCCGCCGCCTCCATGCGCGCGGAGGAATACGGCACCAGCGCGCGGATCTCCGCACGCGCGAGTTCGAGCACGCTCATGCGGCCGATACCTCCGCGCGCTCGTCCAGCGCCGCCAGCCGCAACGTGACCGCGCGACGGTGCGCCTCCAGTTGCTCGGCCGCGGCCAGCGTGGCCGTGCATGGCCCGATCGCGCGCAGGCCGGCGGGGCTCAGCTCCTGCACGCTGATCTGCTTCTGGAAACTCGCCACCGACACGCCGCTGTGGCTGCGCGCATAACCGTAGGTCGGCAGCACGTGGTTGCTGCCGCTGGCATAGTCGCCCACCGATTCGGGTGTCCACGCGCCCAGGAACACCGAGCCGGCGCTTTCCACCCGCGCCAGCCAGGCACGCGGCTCGGCCACCTGCAGGATCAGGTGCTCGGGCGCGTAGCGGTTGCTTACCTGAAGCGCCTGCTCCAGCGAGTCGACCTCGATCAGGCGGCTGTGCGCCAACGCCTCGCGCGCGATTCCGGCACGCGGCAACGCCGCGCACTGTCGTTCGACTTCCGCGGCCACTGCATCGATCAGCCCGGCCGACGGACTCACCAGCAACACCTGCGAATCGGGCCCGTGCTCGGCCTGCGAGAGCAGGTCCGCCGCGACGAACGCAGGCTCGGCCTGCGCATCAGCCACCACCAGCACCTCCGACGGCCCGGCCGGCATGTCGATGGCCGCGCCCTGCGGATCGGTCGACACCTGCAGCTTGGCCTCGGTGACCCAGGCGTTGCCCGGCCCGAACAGCTTGTCGCAACGCGGCACGCTGGCCGTGCCGTACGCCATCGCCGCGATCGCCTGCGCCCCGCCCAGCTTGAACACCCGGTGCACGCCGACCACCCGCGCCGCATACAGCACGGCCGGATCGCATCGGCCATCCGCACGCGCGGGCGAGCACAGCACCACCTCGGCACAGCCGGCGATGCGCGCCGGAACGCCGAGCATCAACGCCGTGGACGGCAGCGGCGCACTGCCCGCCGGCACGTACAGCCCGACACGCGCGACCGGCCGCAGCACGCGCTCGACGCGCACGCCCGGCGCGGTCTCCACCGCCACCGGCTGCGGCGCGGCGACGCGATGGAAGGCCTCGATACGCCCGGCCGCTTCGCGGATCGCCGCCTTCAACGCCGGATCGAGCACCGCCTCCGCCTCATCGAACTCCGCCGGCGCGACCTCGAGCCGATCCAGCCCGCAGCGGTCGTACGTCGCGGTGAAACGCAGCAGCGCCTCGTCGCCCTGCCTGCGCACCTCGGCAATGATCCGCTGGACGCCCTCGCGCAGGTCCGCCGTGCGCGCCTGCACCGGCCGCGCCAATGCCGCCTCGCGCGCCGACGCGTCCAGCCCGTTCCATGCCAGCCGCTTCATGCCAGCATCCTCTCCACCGGCAGCACGAACATCTCGCGTGCCCCGGCCTTCTTGATCTCTTCCAACTGGCGCCAGCTCACCTCGCCCGCGCACAGCGCCTGCAGCATCACCTGGTCCGGCTGGCCGGCCAGCGGCAGCAGCGTCGGCTGCGGTCCGCCGGGCAACAGCCGGGTCACCGCCTCCAGCGCACCGCGCGAGGTCTGCAACAGCAGCAGGCGCGATTCGCGCACCTGGATCACGCCATCGATGCGCTTGAGCAGCAGCTCGACCAGATCGCCGCGCTCGTCCGCCGGCAACACCTTCGGGCCGACCAGCAGCGCCTCGCTTTCCAGCACCACGTCGGCCTCGCGCAACTGGTTGGCCAGCAGCGTGCCGCCGCTCTGCACCAGGTCGCAGATGGCGTCGGCCGTGCCCAGCCGCGGCGCGATCTCCACCGAACCGGCCAGCGTCACCACGCCCGCATCGATGCCGCGCTCGCGCAGCCAGCGGCCGAGCAACCCGGGATAGGAGGTGGCGATGCGCTTGCCGGCAAGGTCCGCGGCGCCGGCATAGTCCAGCTCCTGCGGCACCGCCAGCGACAGCCGGCAGCGCCCGAAGCCCAGCGCGCGCCACTCCGCCAGCGCTACCGCATCGTCGCGCCCGGCGGTGAGCTCGTACTCGTTGAGCACGTTGCGCCCGACGATCCCCAAATCGCACACGCCCTGCGCGATCAGTCCGGGAATGTCGTCGTCGCGCACCAGCAGCAGGTCCACCGGCTCGCCCTCGCCGAAGCAGAACAGCTTGTCGCGGCTCTGCCGAAAGGTGAGCCCGCAGCGCGTGAGCAGGTCCTGCGCCGGCTCGGTGAGCCGGCCGGACTTCTGCATGGCGATGCGCAACCGGTCGCGCGGCCTCATGGCCGTGCCCCGGCGGTCTTGCGCTTGCGCGCCGCACGCGCCGCCGCGGCGAGGTAGCCGCCGTTGCCCTGGTTGAGGAAGCGCGCCACCCGCCCGATGGTGGTGATGCTCACCCCCGTGCGCTCGTGGATCTCCCGATAAGGCAGCTCCTCCTGCAGGTACGGCACCACCCGCCAGCGATCCACCAGTGCCTCCAGCTCCGCCGGCGTGCACAGGTCATGCAGGAACGCCTGCATCTCGTCCACGTCGCGCAGCGCCAGCAGCGCCTCGCACAGGCTGCGCTCCACCGACTCGTTCGGGGTCTCGGGGTCGATCGCTCGTCGCTTCATAATGTACTAATGCGTTACCACACAAGAGCACAATCTACAGCAGGACGTGTGGGCGCGCAACCGCGCGGATAGCTATGGATCGCGCCGGGAATGGCGGGCTTGGTCACGACTAGCGCAACCAGCGGTGCTAGAGAATGAGGCGCCCCGGTCATCGGTTCCACCTGACTTCTGCTGCCGGCTTGCGCCTAGGCGGCCATCGGATCGTGCCTGACTCGCGGGGCAGGAGAAGTATCGCGTCTCCGCTCGCAGAGTAAAGTCAGCCCTTTCCGACATCGACCGTAGGTCGAACGTAAAAAAGACCAATATCGCGCAGGTGCGGCAGATCCGTTCGAAGCTCTGGGTTTGCTTACGGCCAAAAGCTGACGGTGCCTACGAAGATTGACCGATCCATCATTGTCTATGGAATGCTGACCGACCTAAACCGCGTTTGAGTGGTTTGCTACCATCGACAGCGACAGGCAAGCGTTGGGGAAACGGAAGCTGCGGCCGTAGTCACAGGGGAAACGAAGCAGAGCAAGACGTTGGCGCGCCTGAAAGCGCGCTCTTTCCTTTGTACCGCTATACCCGCGCTCCGAGAATCAAGGAAAGGACTTGGGTATGGCCGAGACAACCACCGACAAGTATTCCGCCGGCGAGCAGGGCTTGGGGTACATCTACCAGGGCCGACTGGCCCTGTATCAGATGCTCCAGTTGCCCGAGAGCACCATCGTCTTTCTGGAGAAGGACGATGATGTGGATTTCGAGGACGGCAATGGCAGTAAGTCGCTCGCCTCGCTCAAGCACAAGGCGGAGGGCGAACGCCTGACCGATTTATCCACGGACTTCTGGAAGTCCGTCCGCATCTGGCTCGCTCGGTACAAGCGCGACGATCGTGCCAAATCAAACCTGCGATTCTTCCTGTTCACGACGGGGAAGGTCAGCACCGATTCGTTTCTGAAACGGTTCCTGCCGGGTGTTGTGTGGAACTCCGATGACGACAAGACATTGCGCGAACTTGCGGAGGATGCACTCGCCAAGTCCAAATCCGCGTCCA
Organism: Frateuria sp. YIM B11624; assembly: GCF_049727805.1. NCBI lineage: Bacteria > Pseudomonadati > Pseudomonadota > Gammaproteobacteria > Lysobacterales > Rhodanobacteraceae > Frateuria > Frateuria sp. YIM B11624. Next base: position 96,773 of record NZ_JBCNYA010000013.1, on the reverse strand, counting down.
TCGGCACGATCGCTCGGGAGTTCAACGAACTGACGAAAACCGAGAAAGAAGACTTCCTTGCGCGCATTCAGATTTTCGACCGAAGCCCGCGGATAGGAGACCTTCCGAAGCTGGTAAAGGAAGGCCCGATGCGCATCATCCGGCCTGCGAACCGCGATGCCGTGTTCGAGCGCCTGGAAGGTTGGTGGAACGATCAGGTCATCCGGTTGCTGACCGGCGCAAGGACCGAAGGAATTCCCGGTGACGAGATTTCCGAGAAAATTATCTCCCTGTCCGAGGAATACAAGTCGGACAATCTCCCCATCACATTCCTCGGGAAACAGCCTGCCGAGGGCATCGACACCGACAACGACCCACGCCCATTCGTTCGGCAGCTGCGCGAGATCGGCATCTCCAAAGACCGCATCCACAGCGCGATCCTAGATTTCTACCGGGCGTTTGAGCAACGCTCTGAGTGGGCTCGCGAGAATCTGCTGGTGTCGGGAGAACTCGACAGGTACGAGGATCGACTTGTCGACGAGTGGAGGCGATACAAGGACGTGGTGTTCGAGGAACTTGACGAGAACAGCGCCGAAGACACGCTGAAGCGTGCCGGCAAGGACCTATACAGGTGGGCGGACCTGGAAAGCGGCAAGATCCATTCGTTGCGCATCCGTGAACGGGTCACCGAACCGTATGTCACCCGCGGTTCCTTCCATATCCTTGCCAATGCCACGCCCACACCCCGAATCTACTGGCACCCCCGATTCCTCGAACGTGTCGGCAAGGCGCTGGGGGTTGCCGCATGAGCCTCCAAGAGCAGCGTCCCTTCAAGATTAGGCCCTGGGACCAACGTCCCTTCGAGATACGGAATCTGTTCAATCCAGCGTTCTGCGGGCTGGTGCTATTCCGCGCACTACAAGGCTACGAGGAGGGCGATGCACGAGGCATGCCCTACTCGCTTTCGCTGCTCGTCCTTCCCCTTTGCCTGCACAAGCATTCGCGCGAAGCGTTCGCCGCCGGTTCCCGCAGCTACCTGCTGAAAGTTGCGGAGAAGAACCCGCAGGTACAGGTGGGTTTTGCGGAAAGGGCGACCGCGATGTTGCCCTATGCCTTCGAGGGATTCGGCCTATTGATGGAACGAGGCTGCATCGCCATCGCCGATGACGGCCGCATCCAGACCGTTCCCAAGACGGCGCGCAAGACCATCGACACGAACGGGACCGCCGAAACGATCTCCTGCCAGCGCGTAGCGCGCTTCGTCGGCAAGGAGTTCGCACGCATCGCCGATCGGGTAACCGTCTACACGACCTTCGGAATCCGTCCATGAAGATTAAATCCATCCACATCTACAGCCACGACGGACAACGCCGCGACCTGCAATTCAAGGTCAACGGCCTCAACGTCATCACCGGCAGGTCCTCCACCGGTAAATCGGCTCTGTCCGAAATCATCGAATACTGCATGGGGCGATCCACGTTCAACGTTCCCGAAGGTGTCATCCGCGACAAGGTGGCGTGGTTCGCGGTCATCTACCAGTTCGACGATGAGCAGGTACTGGTCGCCAAACCGACGCCTGGCGGTGGCGGTGCGAGCTGCAGCACCGTGATGTTGCGTCGCGGGCACGATCTGCAGCCCCCTGCGTTCGGCGAGCTGGTTGAGAACTCGGACGACGAAGCCATCGTCAGCCTGCTCTCACGCCTGCTTGGCATCCCCGAGAACCGCACGGATGTCGCCATCGAACACAGCCGCGACAGCTTCGATGCGAACGTCAAACACACCTTTTACTACCTGTTCCAGAAGCAGGGACTGGTCGCGAACAAAGACCAGCTTTTCTACCGGCAGAACGAACCATTTCAGCCGCAGACGATCCGTGACACGCTGCCGATTCTGCTGGGTGTGTCGTCGCACGATCGCTATGAACTCGAAGCCAAGCTGCGCATTGCCCAACGAGATCTCAGGCTCAATACGAAACTGCTGGAACAGGCGCGAGATGCGATCAACACCTCGCACGAGAAGGCGATTAGCCTCTGCTCTGAAGCCAAGACCGTCGGCGTCCTCGATGGCGCCATTGATGGCGCCAATGCCGACGGGATCATCGAAATCCTGCGGACCGCGCTCACGTGGAAACCCGAAAAGGCTCCCAAAGACGACGGCAGTCGAATTTCCGTACTCGAACACGAAATCAAGAGCTTGCGCAAGGACCGTGGCGACGTGCAGAACCGGATCGACGCCGCACGCAGGTTCTCCAAGCGTGCGAGCGGTTACGAGAATGAGGCGACCCAGCAACTGGACCGGCTGTCCTCCATCAAGGCGCTGCCGAAAAATCCTGACACCGGGGAGTGGCAATGGCCGTTCAGCGAGCGGAATCTGGCGCTCGAATCCCCGGTCGCGACGGTATTACTCAACGAACTAAAATCGCTCGATGCAGAACTTCGCATCGCCACCGGCCAGCGCCCCAAGCTCGATGCCTATCAGAAGGAGCTAGACGACGAGTTGGGGGCGGTTGCCGACGCCATCAGAGAAAAGGAAATCGAACTCTCTGCGGCTATAGCGGCGAACGAGTTGATCGCCCAGATGGGCACGCGAAATGCCGCGGCGGCGCGGGTCGTCGGTCGGATCAGCCTGTTCCTTGAAAACCTCGCCCCGGACGAAGAACTCGCCAGGCTCGAAGCCAATCATCGCCGTCTTAAGTCGACGGTCGAAGCCCTGCAGAGCCGGATTGGTGCGGACGACAGCAACGATCGGCTCAATTCCATCCTGAACATCATTTCCACGCAGGTATCCCGGTACATCCGGAAGTTCGAGGCGGAATTCGGTAACTTTCCTGCACGGTTCGACCTGACTAACGTAACGATCGTCATTGACCGCCCCGAACGACCGGTTCCGATGAGTCGCACCGGCGGGGGCGAGAACCATCTGGCGTACCACCTGTCGGCGCTGCTGGCCTTGCATCTGTTCGCGGTCAAGAACAACCGCCCGATTCCACGCTTCCTGCTGATCGATCAACCGACCCAAGTGTATTTCCCTTCCGAACAGGTCTACCAGGAAGCCGACGGTTCGATCCAAAAAACAGAAGCCGATGCCGACCTGGCGGCGGTACGGCGCCTGTTTGATTTGCTCTACAAGTTTACGCAGGAGGACGCGCCCGGCTTCCAGCTGATCGTTACCGAACATGCGAACCTGCGCGAGCAGTGGTTCCAGGATGCGCTCGTGGAACAGCCGTGGACGAAGCCGCCGGCACTGGTCCCCGAGGACTGGCCACCGCAGAAGGCGAATTGATTCATTGTCGTCGTTCAGATCTTCTTGCCGCTGGAGTTCGCAAAATGACCTCCAGCGAGGTTGAAACGCCTGATGTGCCTGTCGCTCCAAGGAACGGATCTCCATCGAAAGGCGGTTAAAGGATGACCCCCAAGACAAGAGCGGTCACTGCGCTCATCGCCGCCATGCTGGCGTTGGTGGCGGGGGCATACGCCTCCGGTTGGCTCGTGCTGGCTCTAATCCATGTACACGCTCCGTTGAATGGCGGGACTTATTGGCGCTACTACGCCGCACTTCATCATCCTTCCTTTCTGCCCTATGCGACGGCCATCAAGGTGGCCGGGATCGCAGGTTTTGGGGTACCCATGCTGGTCTGGCTGGGGTTGCTATATGGCCTGTTCCGGCCCCAACGGCGCTCGGCCCATGGTGATGCGAGGTTCGCCAGTCGCGCGGATCTTTCCCGCCTCGGCCTGCTCAGGGACGACCCCACCGCCATCATCGTAGGCAAGCTGGGAGGCTCGTTTCTGCGTCTTGGTGGTACGCGTCACGCGTTGCTGGCCGCCCCCACGCGAAGCGGCAAGGGTGTAGGAGCGGTCATTCCGAACCTGCTCAATTACCAGGGTTCGATGGTCGTGCTCGACATCAAGCAGGAAGCGTTCGACATCACCTCGAAATGGCGCTCGAAGCTGGGGCCCGCGTATTTGTTCAACCCGTTTGCGGAAGACTTGCATACCCATCGCTGGAACCCGTTTGCCTACGTGCGCACCGATGCTGTCCACCGCACGTCGGACCTGCAGGCCATCGCCGACTGCCTGTACAAGGACCCACCCAACCAGGACCCGTTCTGGACGAACATGGCGCGCTCGACCTTCGTCGCTGCTGCGGGCCTGTTGTTCGATTCCTGGGCGGACGGCGTCAGCAAAGGGTTCGGCAAAGAGGACGGTTATCCCACGCTCGGCGCCATTTACCGGCTGCTTTCGGGCGACGGCAAAGACCTGAAGGTTTACTTGAAATCGTTGCTGGGGCTTTCGCACGTCAGCCACGACACACGTACCGCCTTTGCCAACATCACTGCGCTCGCCGAGCAGACCTTCACCTCGGTGATCGCCAGTGCGCAGGCGCCTCTGCTCATCATGGCCAACCCCATCCTGGACATGGCCACGTCAGGCAACGACTTCTGGTTGCCGGACCTGCGCCGGAGAGTCCAGTCCATCTACGTGGGTATCTCCCCAAGCAAGCTCACCGAGGCGGCCGGCCTCCTGAACCTGTTCTTCAACCAGGCCATCAAGCTCAACGTCGACGCCACACCTGATAAAGATCCTTCGCTCCGGCACCAGTGCCTGTTCCTGCTGGACGAGTTCACCGCGCTGGGGCGGATGGACCTCATGGTCGACGGTGTCGCTTACTTCGCCGGGTACAACGTGCGCGTCTTCTGCGTCATCCAGTCGCTCTCGCAACTGGATGCCGTATACGGCGCGGAGAAAGCCCGCAGCATGGTCACCAACCTGGCCTGCCAGGTCATCTACACGCCTCGCGAGCAGCGGGACGCCAACGAGTACAGCGAGATGCTCGGCTATACCACCGAGCGCAGGCGCCAGCGCACGCGTTCCAGGGGCGGTTTCGGCCAGGGCAGCAGCTTGTCCTATGCCGAGGTAGAGGAGAAGCGTGCGTTGATGCTGCCGCAGGAGTTGAAAGCGCTCGATCCCAGGAAGGAGATCGTATTCATCGAAGGCACGCCGCACCCGATCCTCTGCAACAAGATCCGCTACTACGAGGATGGCTACTTCAAGCCTCGACTCCTGGGCGCCTCGGGAGTGCCCCGGCTGGAAACGGAACAACGCCGGCCGGCGCCCGCGGTCTTTGGCTAGCCCGCCGGGCTCGCGCTATACCGGATACGGCTGGCCAGGGCATCGAACAACTCGGCGGGCAGCTCGGCCCGCACCGGCACCCGCCACCACCCCGGCTGCGCGAAGCGGCGGCACTTGATGGCGTCCTTGTCGGTCATCAGTACCGGAAGGTCGTCGCCCAGGTTGAAGTCGGCGGGGACGAAGGCGTGGTGGTCGGGGAAGGCGTGTTCGACCGGCAGGATGCCGTAGGCGCGCAGGCTGTCGAAGAAGCGGGCGGGATGGCCGATGGCGGCCACGGCGTGCACGCGCTGGCCGGTGAAGGCGGTCAGCGGCTGGCAGGTGTCGTCGGTGAGCGAGCAGGCTTCGCCGCCGGTCAGCTTCATGGGATAGGCGCCCATGCGTTCGCCGCCGTTGCATACGCGGATGTCCGCGGTGGCCAGGCGCATCAGCGGTTCGCGCAGCGGGCCGGCCGGCAGCAGGCGGCCGTTGCCGAAGCCGCGCACGGCGTCGATCACGCACACCTCCACGTCGCGGGCGAGGCGATAGTGCTGCAGGCCGTCGTCGGCGATGACCACGTCGCAGCCGGCGGCGATCAGCAGGCGCGCGGCGGCGGGACGATCGCGGCCCACCGCCACCGGAATGCCCTGGCTGCGGATCAGGCTGGGTTCGTCGCCGACCTGTTGCGGGCTGGGTTTGTCGTCGAGCAGCAGCGGCTCGCGCTGGCGACCGCCGTAGCCGCGGCTGACCACGCCGGGGTTGAAGCCGCGCTCGCGCAGCCCCTGCGCGACGGCGATGGCGAGCGGCGTCTTGCCGGTGCCGCCGGCGGTGATGTTGCCGATGACGATGACCGGTACCGGCAAGCGCACGCTGCGCCGCCAGCCGCGCCGGTACAGCGTGCGGCGCAGGCCGGTCACGCCGGCGTAGAGCCAGGACAGCGGATACGTCCACCCCGGCGTGCGGCCATCGCCATACCAGGCTTGTTCGAGCTTCTGCGCTAGCGCCATGACGACGCCTCAGCCTTCTTCCTGCTCGTGGAACTGCATGCGGTGCAACGCGGCGTACTGACCGCCCAAGGCTATCAACTCGGCGTGAGTGCCGCGTTCAATGATGCGGCCCTGGTCCATCACGGCGATCTGGTCGGCGCGTTCGATGGTGGAGAGCCGGTGCGCGATCACCAGCGTGGTGCGGTCGCGCATCAGGTGCTGCAGGGCCTGCTGGATCAGGCGTTCGGATTCGGTGTCCAGCGCGCTGGTGGCCTCGTCCAGCACCAGGATCGGCGCGTTCTTGAGGATCGCGCGGGCGATCGCAAGGCGCTGGCGCTGGCCGCCGGAGAGCATGCCGCCGCCCTGCCCGATCGGGCTGTGGATGCCCTGCGGCATGCGCTCGATGAATTCCATCGCATTGGCCGCTTCGGCCGCGGCGACGATCTCCGCGTCGCTGGCGCCGGCCAGCTCGCCGTAGGCGATGTTCTGGGCGATGGTGCCGTCGAACAGCACCACGCTCTGCCCCACCCAGCCGATCTGCCGGCGCAGCGAGGCCAGGGTGTAGTCGCGGTAGTCCTGCCCGTCGAGCACGATGCGCCCGTCGCTGGGTTCCTGGAAGCGCGGCAGCAGGCTGACCAGGGTGCTCTTGCCGCTGCCGGAGCGGCCGACCAGCGCGGTGACGGTGCCGGGAGCGCAATGCAGGTCGACGCCGCGCAGGGCTTCGGTCTCGCTGCGCGGGTACTGCAGGCGGATGCCCTCGAAACGCAGGTCGCCGCGGGTGCGGTCGAGTTCCAGCCGGCCGGTGTCCTGCTCCGGCGGCAGGTCGATCACCTCGAACAGGTCCTCGGCCGCGGAGAGGCCGCGCTGGATGGTGCCCTGCACGTTCGCCAGCCGCTTGAGCGAGGGCATCATCGCGCCCATCGCCGTCAGCACGGTGACGAACACGCCGGGCGAAATGCCGTCGATCACCTGCGGCCGAGTCGCCAGGTACACCAGCAGCGCGAGCGCCAGCGCGGCGACGGTCTGGATGGCCGTGCTCGAGCTGGCGGCGGTCGTGGCGATCTTCATGTTGAGGCGGCGCGCGCGATGCGACACGTCGGCGAAGCGGGCAGCCTCATGCTGCTGGCCGCCGTAGACGCGCACTTCGCGGTGCGCGTGGACCGACTCGTCCACCGCCCCGGTCACCGTGCCCATCGAACCCTGGATGCGCCGGCTGATCTGCCGGTAGCGCCGGCTCACCATGGTGGCGACCAGCGCGATGCCCGGTGCCATCATCAGCAGCGTGAGCGACAGGTAGGCGCTGTTGCTGAGCATCACGTACAGCATGCCGATGACGGTGACGCCTTCGGTCACCACCACCTTCAACGCGTCCGTGGACGCCGCGGCCACCTGCTCGCTGGTGTAGGTGATGCGGGAGATCTGCTGGCCGGAAGGCTCGTTGCCGAAAAACGCGGCCGGCAGCCGCAGGTAGGCACCGAAGACGTCCGCCTGCATCGCCTGCACGACGTTGCGGCCCACGTAGGAGATGCCGTAGCTGCTGATGAAGGTGCCGATGCCGCGCACGGCGAAGATGCCCACGATCCAGATCGGCATCCAGAAGATCAGGTACGGATCCTTCTTCGCGAACAGGTCGTCGATCATTGGCCGCAGCTTCTGCGTGAACGCCGCCAGCGCGCCGCCGTCGAGGGCCATGCCCAGGATCGCAACCACGCCGATGACCCACCAGCGCCGCGTGTAGCCGAGCAGCCGCTTGTAGACGCGCAGGGTCTGGGCGTCCCAGATGCCCACCTTGCGGTGGGCCATCAACGCGACGGCTCCTGGCTGGGCGTGGTGGCGATCGACAGGTGCGTGAAGCCGAGCTGGCCGAGCGCGTCCATCGCGGTGACCACGTTCTGGTGCGGCGTCTGCGCGTCGGCGCGGATGGTGACCGTGCGGTCGCGATCGTTGCCGGCCGCGCGTGCGATGGCCTGCTTGAGCGGCTCGACGCCCTGCCCCATCACCTCGTCGCTGCCCACGTAGCTGCGGCCGTCGCGGTCGATCATCACGGTGAGCGCCGGGGCCTGCATGTCGCGGTCCTCGGCGCTGGCCTGCGGCAGCGTGACCTGCAGGCGCGAGTGCTGCACGAAGGTGGTGGTCAGCACGAAGAACATCAGCAACGTCAGCAGCACGTCGATCAGCGAGATCACGTTGATCTCGAAATCGTCCTGCCGACGGTCGGAACCGATACGCATGCCGTGCCTCAGCCTGCGTTGCCGGCGGCAGCCGCCGCCGTGCGGCGCGGACGCGCCACCGGCGCCGCGGTGCCGGTCAGGTCATCCAGCAGCGCGGTGGCCTGCTTTTCCATGTCGATGCAGTAGCCGGCCACCTTGGAGCGGAAGTAGCGGTGCAGCACGTAGGCCGGGATCGCCACCACCAGGCCGCTGGCGGTGCAGATCAGCGCCTCGCCGATGCCGCCGGCCATCTTGGTCGGGTCGGCCATGCCGCCGCCCATCACCTGCATGAACATGCGGATCAGGCCGATCACCGTGCCGAGCAGGCCCAGCAGCGGGCCGATCAGCGCAATGGTGCCGAGCGTGTTGAGGTAGCGCTCCATGCGGTGCACGACGTGGCGGCCGGTGTCCTCGATGCGCTCCTTGATCTGATCGCGCGGACGGTTGCGCACGGCCAGCGCGCCGGCCAGCAGTTCGCCCAGCGGCGAGCCGTTGGCGAGGGCATCCAGGTGAGCCGGATCGAGCTGCCCGCTGCGCGCCCACTGGCGCACTTCGTCACCCAGCCCGTCGGGCAGCACGGCCTTGCGGCGCAGGGTCCACCACCGCTCCAGCACGATGGCCAGGGCCACCGCCGAACAGATCAGGATGGGCAGCATCGCCCACCCGCCAGCCATCAGAATTTCAAGCACTGCCCAACTCCCGCCAGGGGCTACTTCTTGTGGAGAGGCCGCATCATAGCAGTCCCTTCACATCGTTCCGCGGTGCGCTTGGCAGTTGCAAAAACGGCTGTTTCACTCGCGCCAGTAGCGCGGATGGCGCTGGCGCCAGGTGGCGGTGACGGCGGGCTCGGCGGCAGGCGGCAAATCGATCTCGACGGCGCCGCGCGTGGCGGTGTCCAGCAGCGGCACGCCCGCCTCCGCGTAGCGCCGCACCACCAGCGGATGCGGATGGCCGAAGCGGTTGTGCCAGCCGGCCGAGACCACCGCCAGCCGGGGCGCGATCGCGGCGATGAACGATGGTGCGGACGAATGTCGGCTGCCGTGGTGCGGCACCACCAGCACGGTCGGCCGCGCAGGCCCGATGGCTGCAGCCACGGCTGGCTCCACCTCGCTGCTGATGTCGCCGGTGAGCAGCAGGCGCCCGCCCGCACCATCCACGGCCAGCACGCAGGAGCGGTCGTTGCGCTGGCCGGTAGCCCGCGGACCTGGCGACAGTACGCGGAAGAGCACGCCGTCCCAGCGCCACGCCTGCCCTGCACGGCACGCCTGCATCGGCAGCGGCATGCGGGACGGCTCGCCCGCGTAGCGCGCGGCACGCGGGAAGGCCTTGGCCACGGCGGACGCGCCGCCGGCGTGGTCGTTGTCGGCGTGGCTGATCATCAGCAAGTCCAGGCGGTCGATGCCCAGCGCGTGCAGTGCCGGCACCACCACCGCCTCGCCAAGGTCGAAGCCGGATGGGTAGCTCGCGCCGGCGTCGTAGACCAGTGCATGCCGGTGGGTGCGCACCACCACCGAGAGTCCCTGCCCCACGTCCAGCACCCAGGCCTGGAAACCGCCCTCCGCCGGCGGCCGCGCCACCGGCCAGACCAACGGCAGGAACAGCAACAGGCCGAGCGCACGCAACGGCAGACCGCGCGGGGCGAACAGCCACAGCGCCCCCAGCATGGCCAGCAGCAGCGCCCAGGGCGCCACCTCGGACAGGTACCAGTGCGCGCCGGGCCAACCCGCCATCCGTTCGAGCAGCCACCATTGGGCGTGCGCGAGGATGGCGGCCAGCTTCAGCACGGGCGTCGCCGCCCATGGCGCCAGCAGAAGCAGCAGCATGGCCAGCAGCGCGCACGGCACGATCACGAAGCTGACGAACGGCACCGCGACGAGGTTCGACAGCGCCCCGACCAGCGAAGCCTCGCCGAAGAACCACAGGCTCAACGGCAGCAGCGCCACCGTCATCACCAGTTGCCCGGCCGACAGCTCGTGCAGGAAACCGCGCAGGCCGCGCGGCCGGGCGTCCAGGCAAAGCATCAGGAAGGCCACGCCCACGAACGACAGCCAGAAGCCGGCCGACAGCACGGCCAGCGGATCGGCCAGCAGCATGGCCACCAGCGCCAGGCCCAGGGTCTGCGCGCCGCCGATCGCGCGCCGTTGGCAACGGGCCAGCGCGACCACGGCGATCATCAGCAGCGTGCGGACCGTGGGTAGCCCGAAACCCGCCAGTGCGCCGTACAGGCCGGCCGCCAGCAAGGCCGTGGCGGCCTGCGCCGGCAGGCGCGGCAGCCGCAGGCTCAGGCCCGGCCAGAGCAGGTAGAGCAGGCGCACCAGCGCGACGCCGAACAAGGCGGCCACGCCTACATGGAAGCCGGAGATGGCGATCAGGTGCGGCACGCCGTTGGCTCGGGCGACCTCCCAGTCGTCCTGGTCCAGGCCGCGGGTATCGCCGATGGAGAACGCTTGCAGCAGCGCGGCGTCGTGGGGATCGCTGACAATGGCCGCGATGTCGCGGGCGATCCGGTCGCGCAGGCCATCGACGCAACGGCCTTGTTGCAGCAAGCGATTGACGCCGTCCCCGCGCACGTACCCGGTGGCGGCGATGCGCTTCTCCAGCGCGCTACGCTCGCCATCGAAGCTGCCCGGGTCGAGCAAACCGCGCGGCCGGCGCAAGCGAACGTGCAGCCGCCAGCGTGAGCAGGCCGGCAGCGCCGGTGCATCATCGTACCAGCTAAGGCGCACGTGGCCGCTTAGCGGCACCCGCCGACCATCAAGCGTGGCATGGTCGACGTCCAGCACGAAGCGGGTCGCGTCGCTGCGCACCTGCGGCAGGCCGGACAGCGTGCCGGTCACGTCGAAGTCGCGGCGTTCCAGGTCGCGCGGCAGGCGCAGGTCAAGTGCGAGCGTGCCACGCCACACCGCCCATGCCGCGCCCAACAACACCAGCGCCGGCAGGCGCAGGTGCGGCCAGCGCAGGCTGGCCCACAGGACGATCAGGCCCGGCAGCGCAGACCATGCCGGCGGCGGCAAGGATGGCAGCCATTGCACTGCGGCCACGCCGAGCAGAAACGCCACGCCGGCTGCCGCCGCGCCGGGCATCCGTGCCTCGTGCATTCCACCCTCCCATGGCGAAGGCCCAGCCTAATGGGTGATGGCCGTCTGGGTGGCTGAAATGTGTGTAGGGATCGGCTGGCCTGAGGCAAGGCTGCCCCATCCGCCCTTCGGGCACCTTTCCCCGGGGAACGGGGAAAGGATCGGTAGTGCATGGCTGCCTTGTCCGTACACGAGGAACCATCCGTCGTCCCGCGCAGCCCTCACTCGCCCTCGATACGCGCGGTTCCCTATCCTTCCCCCGCCTGCGGGGGAAGGTGCCCGAAGGGCGGATGGGGGGAAAGCTTGCCTCAAAGCGACGCGGCGCGCGCCTTTTCCTGCAACACGCCGTTGTGCAGCTCCAGCGTGCGATCCATCTTCGCCGCCAGGCGGTGGTCGTGCGTGACCAGGATGAAGCTGGTGCCGACCTCGCGGTTGAGCTCGAGCATCAGCTCGTAGACCTGGGCCGCATTGCCCTCGTCGAGATTGCCGGTCGGCTCGTCGCCGAGCACACAGGCCGGCCGCGTGACCAGCGCGCGCGCCACTGCGCAGCGCTGGCGCTCGCCGCCGGAAAGCTCCGCCGGCTTGTGCTCCTCGCGCTGGCCCAGGCCCACCCGCTCCAGCAGCACGCGCGCCTGGCGCTGCGCTTCGTTGATGGACACGCCGCGGATCAGAAGCGGCATGCACACGTTTTCCAGCGCGGTGAACTCGGGCAGCAGGTGGTGGAACTGGTAGATGAAACCCATCGAGCGGTTGCGCACGCGCCCGCGCTCGGCGTCGGAAAGCTTCGACAGGATGCGGCCTTCAACCTCCACCTCGCCACGAGTCAGCGTATCCAGCCCGCCGATGATGTGCAGCAGCGTGCTCTTGCCCGATCCGGAGGCGCCGACGATCGCCAGCGTCTCGCCGCGTTTGAGGCTGAAGTTGACGTCGGTCAGCACCTCGGTCTTGAGGTCGCCTTCCTCGTAGGTCTTGGCGATTCCGCTGGCGCGCAACACGATGTTCTTGTCCATGGTCAAAGGCTTATTCATAGCGCAGCGCCTGCGCCGGCTGCGTGCGCGAGGCGCGCCACGCGGGATAGAGCGTCGCCAGCAGCGAGAACACGAAGGTGACCAGCGTGACCCAGCCTACGTCGCTGGCGACCAGCTTGCTGGGCACTTCGCTGATGTAATAGACGTCCGGCGAAAGGAAGACGACGCCGGTGACGTGCTCGATCCACTTGACGATCGCCGGCAATTTCCAGGACAGCAGCGAGCCGAGCCCGACGCCGAAGCCGATGCCGACGACGCCCACCAGCACGCCCTGCACCATGAACATCGCCATGATGCTGCGCGGCGTCGAGCCCAGCGTGCGCAGGATCGCGATGTCCGCCTGCTTGTCGGTGACCAGCATCATCAGCATCGAGATCAGATTGATCACCGCCACCAGGATGATCAGCGACAGGATGATGAACATCACGTGTTTCTCCATCGAGATCGCGGAGAAGAAGTTGGCGTGACTCTCCATCCAGGTCTCGACGACGTAGAACTGGCCCAACGCGTTGGCCAGTTGCTTCGCCACGGGGCCGGCGTTGAACAGGTCGTCCAGCTTGAGGCGGATGCCGGTCGGCCCGTCCAGGCTGCCCAGTTTCTCGGCGTCGCGCATGTTGACCAGCGCCAGGCCCGAGTCGAACTCCTGCATGCCCAGCTCGAAAATGCCCACCACGTGGAAGCCGCGCAGGCGCGGCACGCTGCCCATCGGGGTGGCGCGGAATTCGGGCACCGCCATCGTCACGCGGTCGCCCACCGTCACGCCCAGCGTCAGCGCCAGTTCCTTGCCCAACACGATGTTCCAGCTGTCGGGCTTGAGCTCGTCGAGGCTGCCCTCGACCATGTGCGTGTTGATGTCGGAAACCTTCGGCTCCTGGCTGGGCTCGACGCCACGCACCATCGCACCGCTGGGCCGGCGCGCCTGCAGGAAGGCTTCCATCTCGACGTAGGGCGCGGCGCCCTTCACGTGCGGGTTGGCCTCGGCGATCTTCACCGCGCGCGGCCAGTCGCGCACCGCCTCGCCGGGCAGGCCCGAGACGGTGGCGTGCGAGATCGCGCCCAGGATGCGCGAGCGCAGCTGATAGTCGAAGCCGTTCATCACCGACATCACCGTGATCAACGCCATGACGCTGATGGCGATGCAGACGATCGAAATGGTGGAGATGAACGAGATGAACTGGTTGCGGCGCTTGGCGCGCGTGTAGCGCAGGCCGATGAACAGTTCGAGCGGTCGGAACATGGGCGGTCGCTTCTTCCAGTCTAGGGGCGGGCCCGCCCTGTCGGAGCATTATCGGGTATTCGCTCGGACCGTGCCCATGAGGAAAAGTGCCGCGCGGGCCGCAGCAGTGCTACACGGTGTCGCTGGCGAGAGATCTCACGGCCAGGCGCATGCGCAGGCGACGGCGGATGTCGGCGTCGCTGTTGTCGGGCGCCAACAGCAGCGTTTCCGTGGCGTGGTCCGTTTTCAGCCGCAACAGCACGCACGTGCCGACGATGCGGTGGGAGAGCAGTGTGGCCGGAAGCTGGCTGCGGTCGGCACGGTAGAGGGTCCAGCCGTCGGCGCCGTACCCGATGCCCGCGACGCGCGATCGCCGTGCGCGGCGAACGGCGGGGATCGCCAGCGCCAGGGTGCCGGCCATCAGCGCGAGCTTGAGCCCGAGCGGCGCTCCGCACACGGCGATGGCGACCAGCGAAAGGGCGGCGGCGATGGCCAACAGTCGGGCCGGCAGGCGCGAGGGCCGGTAGTCAAAGCCGATGGCGGGCGCGGATGTCATCGATGATCGCCTGCCAGTCGGCGCGCGGGGCCGGCGCATGTCCCATGATCCAGTCCCACAGGTCCGGGTCCTGGGTGTCGAGCAGTTCGTCGAAGGCCTGTTGCGTCGCCGGGTCGGCACCGGCGAAGCGCTCGTCCAGCCAGCCGCCCAGCAAGGCGTCGAGTTCGCGTGTACCGCGACGGGCACGCCAACGCAGGCGGGAGAGACTCATGCAGATGCATCGCCCTTGGCACCCTCTCCCCTTTGGGGAGAGGGTTGGGGTGAAGGGCGAGGCTCGCTGGAGAGGCCGGGTAAAGCCTCAACGCGCTTTACCGGATGTCCGAAAGGGGCGCGCTTCATGTGGCTTGGCTGCATGGCGACGGCCCCGATGGAAATTTGTGGCAAGAGTGGCCCCTCACCCCGGCCCTCTCCCCGGAGGGGAGAGGGAGCTAAAAGCATCGCTTACGAACGGCGCTCGACCATCAGCTTCTTGATTTCCGCGATCGCCTTGGCGGGATTGAGTCCCTTCGGGCAGGTGCGCGCGCAGTTCATGATGGTGTGGCAGCGGTAGAGCTTGAACGGGTCTTCGAGGTCGTCCAGGCGCTCGCCGGTGGCCTCGTCGCGGCTGTCGGCGATCCAGCGGTAGGCCTGCAGCAGGATGGCCGGACCGAGGTAGCGGTCACCGTTCCACCAATAGCTCGGGCAACTGGTCGAGCAGCAGGCGCACAAGATGCACTCGTAGTAGCCGTCGAGCTGCTTGCGGTCTTCCGGCGACTGCAGGCGCTCGCGCGCCGGCGCCGGGCTCTGCGTGCGGATCCACGGCTTGATCGAGGCGTACTGGGCGTAGAAGTGCGTGAGGTCCGGCACCAGATCCTTGACCACCGGCATGTGCGGCAGCGGGTAGATCTTCACCTCGCCCGAGGCGCAGTCGTCGATCGCCTTGGTGCAGGCCAGCGTGTTGGTGCCGTCGATGTTCATCGCGCACGAACCGCAGATGCCTTCGCGACAGGAGCGGCGCAGCGTGAGCGTCGGGTCGATCTCGTTCTTGATCTTCAGCAGTGCGTCCAGAACCATCGGACCGCACGCGGCCATGTCGACCTCGTAGGTGTCGATGCGCGGATTCTGGTCGTCGTCCGGGCTCCAGCGGTACACCTTGAAGGTACGCGGCTTCTTGGCGTCCTTCGCCGGGTAATGCTTGCCGGACTGGATCTTGGAATTCTTCGGTAGCGTGAACTCTGCCACGATGGTTCTCCGGTCCGGTTATCAGTAAACGCGCTTCTTCGGCGGCACCACGTCGACCTCGTCGGTCAGCGTGTACATGTGCACCGGGCGGAAGTCGAAGCTGGTCTGGCCCGCGTCGCTAAGGCTGACCAGGGTGTGCTTCATCCAGTGCTCGTCGTCGCGCTCGGGGAAGTCCTCGCGCGCATGCGCGCCGCGGCTTTCCATGCGCTGCTCGGCCGAGTGCATGGTGACCACCGCCTGCGCGAGCAGGTTGGACAGCTCCAGCGTCTCGATGAGGTCGGAGTTCCACACCAGCGAGCGGTCGGTGACGCTGACGTCCTTGAACGAGTCGAACACCTCGGAGATGCGTCGCTTGCCCTCGCCCAGCGTCTCGCCGGTGCGGAATACCGCCGCATCCTTCTGCATGGTCTTCTGCATCTCGGCGCGGATCTGCGCGGTGGGCTTGCTGCCCTTGGCATAGCGAAGCGCGTCGAAGCGGCCCAGTGCCTTGTCCAGGATGCTGGTCGGCAGGTCCTTGTGCAGCGTGCCGGGCTTGACCAGCTCGGCGCAGCGGCCGGCCACGGCGCGGCCGAACACGACCAGGTCCAGCAGCGAGTTCGAACCCAGGCGGTTGGCGCCGTGCACCGACACGCAGGCCGCCTCGCCGATGGCGAACAGGCCCGGCACCACGGCGTCGACGTCGTCGCCCTTCTTCTGCACGACTTCGCCGTGATAGTTGGTCGGGATGCCACCCATGTTGTAGTGCACGGTCGGAATGACCGGGATCGGCTCCTTGGTCACGTCCACGCCGGCGAAGATGCGCGCCGACTCGGCGATGCCCGGCAGGCGCTCGTGGATCACGTCGGCGCCCAGGTGCATCAGGTTCAGGTGGATGTGGTCCTTATCGGGGCCGACGCCGCGGCCTTCGCGGATCTCGATCGTCATCGCGCGGCTGACCACGTCGCGCGAAGCGAGGTCCTTCGCGCTGGGCGCGTAGCGCTCCATGAAGCGCTCGCCCTCGGAGTTGGTGAGGTAACCGCCCTCGCCGCGTACACCTTCGGTGATCAGGCAGCCGGCGCCGTAGATGCCGGTCGGATGGAACTGCACGAACTCCATGTCCTGCAGCGCCAGGCCGGCGCGCAGCACCATGCCGCCGCCGTCACCCGTACAGGTGTGCGCGGAGGTGGCGCTGAAGTAGGCACGGCCGTAACCGCCGGTCGCCAGCACCACGGCATGGCCGCGGAAGAAGTGCAGCGTGCCCTCGTTCATGTCCAGCGCGAGCACGCCGCGGCAGACGCCCTCTTCGTCGAAGATCAGGTCGATCGCGAAGTATTCGATGAAGAAGGTGGCGTCATGCGCCAGCGCCTGCTGGTAGAGCGTGTGCAGGATCGCGTGGCCGGTGCGGTCGGCCGCGGCGCAGGTGCGCTGCGCGGTGCCCTTGCCGTAGTGCGTGGTCATGCCGCCGAACGGGCGCTGGTAGATCTTGCCCTCCTCGGTGCGGGAGAACGGCACGCCGTAGTGCTCCAGCTCGATGATCGCGGCCGGGGCCTCCTTGCACATGTACTCGATCGCATCCTGGTCGCCGAGCCAGTCGGAGCCCTTGATGGTGTCGTAGAAGTGGAAGCGCCAGTCGTCCTCGCCCATGTTGCCCAACGCGGCGGAAATGCCGCCTTGCGCCGCGACCGTGTGCGAGCGGGTCGGGAAGACCTTGGTGATGCACGCGGCCTTCAGGCCCTTCTCGGCCAGGCCGAAGGTGGCGCGCAGGCCCGCGCCGCCGGCGCCGACCACGATCACGTCGTACTTGTGTTGCTGAACCTTGTAGGCTTCCATCGAACTCAGGCTCCCAGGGCGATGCGCAGCACCGCGAGCACGCCCGCCAGGGTGGCGAGCACGGCAATGAACTTGATCGCCATCAGGAGCGTCGCTTCCTTCCAGCGGGTGTGCACGTAGTCCTCGATCACCACCTGCAGGCCGAGCACGGCGTGCCAGAACGCGCTCACGACGAAGGCGATCAGCAGCACGGCGTTCCACGGACGGGCGACCAGCTCGCGGGCGGTCGCGTAGTCGGCGTGCAGCATGCGCAGCACCAGCGTGACCAGCCACACGCCCAGGCCGACGAGGGCGACGGCGGTGATACGCTGCACCCACCAGTGGCTCACGCCGTGCTGGGCCGAGCCCAGGCCGCGGGCCTTCTTCAGTGGGTTGCGGTATTCCTTCGGATAGGCGCTCATGCGGCAGCTCCCAGAGTCAGCACGTAGGCCCACACGGCCGCGGTCAACAACAGGCTGACGATGATCGAGGCCCAGCTCGAGCGCACGAACTGCACGATCTCGTAGCCGTAGCCGCCGTCCTGCACCAGGTGACGGATGCCGTTGCACAGGTGGTAGAACAGCGACCAGCTCCAGCCGATCATCAGGATGATGCCGACCGGGCTGCCGACGAAGGCGGTGAAATTACCGAAGCGCTCCTCGCCGCCGGCCAGCGCGATCAGGCCCCAGGCGACCAGCAGCAAGCCCACGGCCAGGGCGATGCCGGTGGCGCGATGCAGGATGGAAGTGACCATCTGCACCTGCCATCGATAGACGGAGAGGTGGGGTGAAAGCGGTCGTCGCGTGTCTGCCATGGCGGCTATCCGTGTAGTGGAATCGCTGGTGCCCGATCGCCCGCTCCCGAGTGCCTGTGCCGGCTCGCGCCGCCACGGGCGGATCAGAAGTCGATGCAGCGCCCGTTCTTTTCCCAGTCGCCGTAGCGCGTGGGGTCCGGCGCCGGACGCTCCGATGCCGATCCGCCTTCCGCCGGGCGCGCAGGCACGGCGTTGCTTCCCGCGGGCACGGGAGCCGGAGTGGATTCGGTTTGGGAGGAGGTCTCGGACATAAGTAAAGCCGCAGAAGCGTAATACGCGCCAACCGCGCAGCACAACCTTGACGCGGCGGCAAAACCGTTATCCAGCCTTGCCTTCGCACGCTCGATCCCTTATTTCATGCGCCATGCCAAGCACCTATTCCGCCGAGCTCGTCTCGATCGAAGGCGCCGACGCGATCGCTTTCGCGCAGGCGCAATTCAGCAGCAACCTCGCCTCCCTCGCCGATGGCCAGTGGCAGTTCAGCGCCTGGCTCGATGCACAGGGACGCGTGAAGTACCTGTTCCACCTGCTGCGGCTGGACGGCCAGCGCCTGCGGCTGCTGCTGCGCGGCGGCGAGGCCCAGGCGCTGGCCGCCGAACTGCAGCGCTACGTGTTCCGTGCCAAGGCGCGCGTGGCCGCCTTGCCGGTGCAGCAACTGGCGACTGCGGAGCCGAGGGCGCTTTATGTAGTCGTGGAACAGGATGACACGCTGGTCCTCGGCTGCGGTTCGCACGGACTGAAGCTCGCCGCGCAGGGCGACGACGACTGGCGCCTGCCGCAGCTGCGTGCCGGCTGGCCGTGGCTTGTACGCGGCACCGCGGGCGAGTTGCTGCCGGCCTGGCTGGATCTGGGCGCGCTGGATGCCACGGCGCTGGACAAGGGTTGCTATCCAGGCCAGGAGATCGTGGCGCGCATGCATTACCGCGGTGGCAGCAAGCGGCACCTGCGTCGCGTGCACCTGTCGCGGGTGCTGGCGCCGGGTAGCCTGCTGGAAATGGATGGCCGCACGCCGATCCAGTTGCTGGACGTAGTCGAAGTGGCGACCGCGGCCGAAGCCCTGGCCGTGGTGCACGACGATGCGAACGCAGACCTGTCCTCCGGGATGGAAACCAGGCTCGGGGACGAGGCCGTGTTCGTGCAGGCCCTCGCCTGACCCGTGGGCTTAAGCCCACCACCGCCGTATCGGTGTGGTGGGCTGAAGCCGACCCTACGGGTTCCTTGCAGGAAGCCGCCCGTTCGCGCCATGGGTCAACCGAGGCGCTTTGCGTAGACGTGCTGGCTCTTCTGCCGCACGTAGCCCAGTCCTTCGTAGAATGGATGCGAGGCCTGGCGCCGCACGTTGGAACGCACGACCACGATGTCGATGCCCTGCTCCTCGGCCCACGCCTCGGCCGTGGCGACCAGTGCGCGCCCCACGCCGCCGCGGCGGGCCGCGCCGTCGACCACCAGTCCGGTGATCTCCACTCGCTCGCCGGCTTCCAGGCTCAGGCGGCGCTCGACGGCAATCCAGCCCGCGAGCCTGCCGTCCCCCTCGATGACGTACACGCACTGGCGCGGGTCAGCCATCAGAGCTTCCAACCTCACGGCCATGACAGGGGCGTCGGCCGGATACCCAAGCTCGCCCGCCAGCCGCGCGATCTCCGCGGCATCGGCGGCGCCTGCCTGGCGGGGCGGCTTCACGCCAGCCGCGCACCGTTGGGCACCAGCCGCTCGACCGTCGTGACGACCACGCCGGCGTCGGTGTGGAAGCCGGTCAGCAGGAACTGCGAGCGGAACGGGCCGATCTGCTTCTCGGGAAAGTTGAGCACGCCGACGATCTGCCTGCCGACCAGTTGCTCCGGTGCATAAAGCGCGGCGATCTGCGCGCTGGTCTTGCGCTCGCCGTAGGGTCCGAAGTCGGCCCACACCTTCCAGGCCGGCTTGCGTGCCTCGGGGAACGGTTCCACGCGCACGATGGTGCCGGCCACGATCAGCACCTTCTCGAAGTCTCCCCAACTGATCTCTTCCACGCTCATCCTTCCAGTCTCGTTTTCAGCCAATCCCGCAGTTCGGCACGCCAGTAGCTTGCCTGTGCCGCTGCGAAGCCCAGCGGGCGATAGGTCGAGGCCAAGCCGTAATCGGTGAACTGGCGCCATGCCGGGTCGCCCTCGGCGATCGCTGCCGCCAGCAGTTCGCCGGCCGCGCAGGTCGAGCTCAGTCCGTGGCCGCCGAACGCCTGCGCCCACCAGAGGCCATCCTCGCGGCCGCCGATCTGCGGCATCTGGTGGCGCGCGTAGCTCATCAGGCCCGACCAGGCGTAGTCGATGCGCACGTCGCCCAGTTGCGGGAACACGCGCAGCAGGTCGCGCCGCAGCAGCCGCTGCACGGCGCGCGGCGAGCGGTCGAGCACCGAGATGCGGCCGCCCCAGAGCAGCCGCGTGTCAGGCAGGGGCCGGTAGTAGTCGAAGGCGAAGCGGGTGTCGTAGATGGCCGCGCGCGTGGTCAGGCAGCCGGCGAGGCGGTCGCCAAGCGGCTCGGTCACCATTACGTAGGTCGCAATCGGCAGGATCGCGCGGTCGATCTGGCGTTCGAGACCCGCCAGATAGCCGCCGCAGGCGAGCACCACCTGCTCGGCGAGCACCTCGCCGGACGCGGTCTGCACGCGCCAGCGATCGCCTTCGCGCTGCAGCCGGCGCACGCCGCTGTGTTCGTGGATGCGTACGCCCTGCCCGGCCGCCGCGCCGGCGAGGCCAATCGCATAGTTGAGCGGATGCAGGTGCAGCGCGTCGCGTTCGAACAGGCCGTCGTGGTAGCGCGTGCTGTGGACGAGCTCGCGCAGTTGCGCTTCCGGCAGCCATTCCCACGCCACGCCGTAATGTTCGGTTAGAAGTTGCTGGCGCCCGCGCAACACGCCCGGGTCGCGAAACCAGTTCGCCCAGATCACGCCCGCGTCCACTGCGTCGCAGGCGATCGCGTAATCGGCGATGCGCTGGTGGATCCGGTGCACACCATCGATGGTGCGCCGGAACAGCGCCCGTGCGCGCGCCTCGCCCAACTGCTCGAGCAGGGCCTGCTCGCCCAGCGAGTAGCCGGCGAACACGAAGCCGCCGTTGCGCCCGGAGGCACCGTAGCCCACCTGCTCGCGCTCCAGCAGCACCACGTCGCGCAGCCCGCGCTCAGCCAGGCCCAGCGCCGTGTTGAGCCCGGCAAAGCCACCGCCGATCACCGCCACGCGCGCTTCCTGCCGCCCTTCGAGCGGCGCATACGAAGCGTACGGGGTAGCCGTGGCGCGGTAGTAGGAAATGGCGGACGACGGCTTCATGGCCAGGCCAGTCGGGTGACGGCCGAGCATATCGCAGGCGCGCGGCGCTATTCGACCGCGGACAACCTCAGGACATACCCATCGCCAGGCGCATCGTCATCGACACCTTCGGACCGGTCCCAAGGCAAAGGCACCCATTGGCCACGGGGAATGGACGCCCTTCTCCCGCGGAAGAAGGGCGAGCCGGGATGACGCAGGTGCACCACTCGCCGCGAGGCGCCGCCAGGCGCAAGCGAGGATGGACAGGGCTCAGACCTGGCCGACGAATTCGCGCACTACCGGCGCGAGCTTGGGGTCCTGCATGGCCATGTGCATGGTGGCGCGGACCAGGCCGGCCTTGTTGCCGCAGTCGAAGCGGGTGCCTTCGAAGCGATAGGCGAGCACCTTGCCCTGCTCCATCAGCAACGCCTCGATGGCGTCGGTGAGCTGGATTTCGCCGCCGGCGCCCGGCTCGGTCTGCTCCAGCAACTCGAAGATCCGGCCCGGCAGCACGTAGCGGCCGACCACGGCAAGGTTGGAGGGCGCGTCCGCGGGCTTGGGCTTCTCGACCATGTAGCGGATGCGCGCGCTGCGCTGGTCGACCGGCTCGGCGTCGACGATGCCGTACTTGTCGGTCTGGTCGTGCGGCACTTCCTCGACCGCGATGACGCCGGCGTGCTCGCTTTCGGCCAGCGCCGCCATCTGGCCCAGCGCGCCGCGGCCGCGATTCCAGATAAGGTCGTCCGGCAGGATGATGCCGAACGGCTCGTTGCCCACCACCGGCTTGGCGCAGAGCACGGCATGGCCCAAGCCATGCGCCTCGGGCTGGGTGACGAAGATCGCGCGCACGTTGGAAGGCAGCGTGCCCTGCACCAGCGCGAGCAGCTCGTCCTTGCCCTTCTCCTCCAGCTTGGCTTCGAGTTCGTAGGCCTTGTCGAAGTAGTCGGCGATGGCGTGCTTGTAGCGGTTGGTGACGAACACCAGGGTGTCTGCGCCGGCGTCCACCGCCTCATCGACCGCGTACTGGATCAGCGGCTTGTCCAGCACCGGCAGCATTTCCTTGGCGACCACCTTGGTCGCCGGCAGGAAACGCGTGCCGAGACCGGCCACGGGGAACACCACCTTGCGCAACGGCTTGGTCACTCAGCTTTCTCCTGTTTCGATACGGCCCTGTTCGATGCGACCCGCGTCGCGGCGGATCGAGACCACGTTGTCCGGCTGCGCCGTATCGCTCCAGCGGAACGACGGCAGCAGGCTGGATACGCAACGCCTCAGTTCGTCTTCGTTGAAACCCGTGGTGGCCTCGCAAGCCTTGTTGAGCAACGCCTGCAGCAGTTCCCACGACACCTCGCGGTGCTGCGCGAGGAAGATCTTCGCGTGCGCGGTGGCGCTGTAGTTCTCGAGCTGGTGGAACAGTTCCTCGAAAAGCTTCTCGCCGGCGCGCAGGCCGGTGTAGACGATCGGCACCTCGGTGCCCGGCTTCTTGCCGGCCAAGCGGATCATCTGCTCGGCCAGGTCGCGGATCTTCACCGGCTCGCCCATGTCCAGCGCGAAGATCTCGCCGCCCTGCCCCAGGCAGGCAGCCTGCAGGATCAGCTGGCACGCCTCGGGGATGGTCATGAAATAGCGGGTGATCTCCGGATGGGTGATGGTCACCGGCCCGCCGCTACGGATCTGCTGGCGGAACAGCGGCACCACCGAACCGGCCGAATCGAGCACGTTGCCGAAGCGCACCGTGATGTAGTGCGTGGACGAATGGGCGTTGAGGTTCTGGCAATAGATCTCCGCCACGCGCTTGCAGGCGCCCATGACGCTGGTCGGATTGACCGCCTTGTCGGTCGAGATCAGCACGAAGCAGCCGACCTCGAATTCATTGGCCAGGTCCGCCACCGTGCGCGTGCCCAGCACATTGTTGCGAAAGGCGGCGCGCAACTGCTTCTGCAGCATCGGCACGTGCTTGTACGCGGCGGCATGGAACACCACCTCCGGCTTGGTCTCGGCAAACGTCTTCTGCATGGCGACGCGGTCGCCGCAGTCGCAGAGCACGCATTCGAGCAGCAACTCGGGGTAGTCGCTGCGCAATTCCTTGCCGATGGAATAGAGGTTGTACTCGCTCTGTTCGACGATGGTCAGCGACTGCGCACCGAGTCGCGCCACCTGGCGGCACAGTTCCGAACCGATCGAGCCGCCGCCACCGGTGATCAGTACGCGGCGACCGGTGAGCGTTTCCCGGATGGCGGTCCAGTCCAGCTCGACCGCGTCGCGGCCCAGCAGATCCTCGATCGCCACTTCCTTGATCTCGTTGAACTGCGCGCGGCCGGCGACGACATCCTCCAGCCGCGGCACGGTGCGGTACGGCAAGCCGGTCTGGTCGCACAACTCGACCACGCGGCGCATCTGCCCGGTGGTGGCGGCAGGCAGCGCGATCAGCAGCATCTCGACCGCCGCCTCGCGCGCAAGTTCGGGCAACTGGTCGATGCAGCCCAGCACCGGATGGCCGTTGATCGAGGCGCCGCGCAGGCTCGACTTGTCGTCGACGAAGCCGATCACGCTGTAGCGGCCGTCGTGGCGCAGGTCGCGCGAGAGCGCTTCACCCGCGCGGTCGGCGCCCACGATCAGTACGCGCTTGGAAGAGCGCGTGCTGAACAGGTCGAGCCGGCTGTCCTTCCAGAACCGGTAGGCCAGGCGCGGCAGGCCCAGCAGGAGGGTCAATGCCACCGGGTAGAGCAGCAGCACCGAGCGCGGTACGCCTTCCATGCGCTCGTAGAGGAACAGTGCCAGGCCGATCGCGACAGTGCCCACGACCGCCGCCTTGAGGATGTTCCACAGGTCCGGCAGGCTGGCGAAGCGCCATACGCCTTTGTACAGGCCGGTCCAGGTGAAGATCAGTCCCTGCATCGCCAGCACGATGGGGAATTCGAGCGCGTCGAAGCTTCCGTCCTGGCCAGGCACGGTGGCGTAGCGCAAGGCCTTGGCGATCCACCAGGCGAAACCCGCCATCGCCAGGTCGTGTGCGACCACGGCGATGCGCGGATGAATGAGGGCGATCCATTTACGTGGCGACATGACGGTCCTTCACTGGTACGCGCCGCATGCAGCGGCGCTTGCTAACGATCCATGTTGCGCCGGCCACCGTATAGACGACGGCACAGGCGGGCAATGCCATGGCTGGATGCTGCCTCGCGGCAACCGCCGCCGGAGCGGCGACGAGCAGGTTCCAACCCAGGTACCAAGCGGCGGCGCGCGCATGCGTGCCGCCGGATCGTACCAGCCACTGGTAAAGATGCTCGCGGTGCGGAGCATACCAGCGCCTGCCGCGTAGGAAGCGGTTCAGCAACGTCAAGCTCGCATCGGCAACGAAACCGGACCCGAGGATGAGTGCCGGCCAGAGCAGCGCCGGTTCAATCCGCCACAGCATGGCCGACAGCGCGAACAGCAGGAACCCGACACTGCCACTGCCAACGTCGCCCATGAAGATCCGCGCCGGTGGTCGGTTGTAGAACCAGAACCCCAGGCAGGCGGCCGCCGAAGTGAAGCCCGCACCGGCCAACGCCGGCTGGCCGACACTGGCGGCCAGGCAGCCAAGTCCCGCCGCCACGAAGATGCCCTGCTGCGCCAGCAAGGCATCGATGCCGTCCATGAAATTGTGCAGGTTGATGCTCCAGGCGCCGGCCAGCACGAGCAGCGGCAACCAGGCCCATGCCAGGTTGCCACCGGCCAGCAGCGCGGCACTGAACAAGGCGGTCGCCGCCAACTGCACGCCGAGGCGCGGCCATTGCCGCAACGGCCGATGGTCGTCCCACCAGCCGATCGCGGCCACCAGCACCAGGGCCAGCTCCAGGCACGCGATCGTCTCGGCGTCCCACAGGCCGGGCAGGCTGCAGAGGATGCCGGGCAGCACGATCAGGCAGGCCAGGACGATGCCGATGCCCCCTCCGCGGGGTGTGGGCAGTGTGTGTGAACGGCGCTGGCCCGGCTGGTCGAGCATGCCGCGCCGATGCGCATAGGCGATCGCGCCGCGCGCCGCCAGCGCCGCGATCGTCAGCGCAACCAGGCTCCATACCAGCACCGTGGCAAGTTCTGCGCGGATCACTCGTTGGCTACGCCGTGGATCGGGCGGATCGTGCTCCAGCCCTTGCAACTGGGGCATTGCCAGTGATGCGCCTTGGCGCCGAAGCCGCAGCGGCTGCAGCGGTACATCGCCTGGCCTTCGAGCAGCTTGCGCGTGAGGTCGCGCAGGATCAGGAAATTCTCGCGCGCCTCGCCCTCGATCTTGTCCATGGTGGCGTCGATCAGCGCCATCAGGCCACGCACCGACGGTCGCTGGCGCAGCTGCGAGGTGAGGAACTCGATGCCGGCACGCTCGCCGTCGCGCTGGTGGTAAAGCTTGGTAAGCGCCAGCACCGGCGAAATGCCGTGGTAGCGCGCCAGGATATCGCGCAGGAAATGCTCGGCGCGCTCCATCTGTCCGGTGCGCGCGTAGCTGTTGAGCAGCGGTGGCAGGATTTCGGGCACGAAGGCGATGTCCGCGCCGACCGCAGCTTCGTATGCCTCGACGGCTTCGGCATGTTCACCGGCTTCGGCATGCAGCCGGCCGGTAAGCATGAAGGCGCGCACGCAATCGGCCTGGCATTCGAAGGCCTGGCGCAGGTAGTCGCGCGCTTCCGATTGCGCGCCGTGCTGGCGCGCCTGCTCGGCCAGTTCGCAATAGAACTGGGCGATCATCGGGGACTCGTCGTCACCGGTCATCGCCTCCAGCCGGCGCGCGTGGTCGATCGCCTTGTGCCAGTCGCGCTCGTGCTGGTAGATCGCCACCAGGTGCCGCAATGCCGAAGGCGCGTGCGCGTTCATCGCGACCAGGTCGGAGAACAGCGCCTCGGCACGGTCGAGCAGGCCGGCGCGCATGTAGTCCTCGCCCAGTTCCAGCAGGGCGACGGTCTTCATCGCTTCGGTCAGGCCCGGCCGCGAAACCAGGTGCTGGTGCAGGCGGATGGCGCGGTCGACCTCGCCGCGGCGACGGAACAGGTTGCCGAGCGCCAGGTGGGTTTCCACGGTATCGCGGTTGTACTCGGCGAGCTTGAGGAACACCTCGATCGCCTTGTCCTGCTCTTCGTTGAGCAGATAGTTGAGGCCGCGGAAATAATCGGACGACAGCTCGCTGACCCGCATGCCCGAACGGTGCACTGCCGCGCGGCGGGCCGCGAACCAGCCGCTGGCGAAGGCAGCCGGCACCAGCAGGAGCAGCACATAGAGGATGTTCATGCGCGGGCCGGCGTCTTCCCGTGGGACCGGCGCTCGCGGCGCAATACGCGACGGTGGCGCAGGCTCACGCCCAGCCAGGCGGTGAGCCCGCCCAGCAGCCAGCCGATCACCAGGGTGACCAGCAGGCCCGCGCCCTTGGGCATCGTCAGTTGGAAGAAGCCCAGGTCATAGCTCACCGGGTCGGCATTGAGCGCACCGACGACCACGCCGGCGACGACGAAAAGCACGAGGATGAGCAAGGCAATCAATCGCATCGCGCGACTTTACCCGAATCGGCTTGAACTGGCACGGAGCGACGGCCCGCCTTGGAAATGATCGCCCTTCTCCTTGCTCCGCGACGTCTTGCCGGTCCGGGAAGGCGGGCAACAAAAAAGGCAGGACCGGCTTGCGCCGCCTGCCTCGGATGCACGCCGGAAGCCGAAGCTCCCGGTCTCAACGCGCCATCAGGCCAATTCGGCCTGCAGCGCAAGGTTCACGCGTTCGCGCAGTTCCTTGCCCGGCTTGAAATGCGGCACGTGCTTGCCCGGCAGGGCCACCGCTTCGCCGGTCTTGGGATTGCGCCCCATGCGCGGCGGCCGGTAGTGCAGCGCGAAGCTGCCGAAGCCGCGGACCTCGATACGCTCGCCCTGCGCCAACGCGTGGCTCATCTGCTCGATCACGCTCTTGACCGCGAGCTCCACGTCGCCAAACGCAAGGTGGGTCTGGCGCCTGGCCAGCGCCTCGATCAGTTCGGATTTGGTCATGGGTCCCCAATGTCCGTGACGTTAAACGGCGGGGCGGCTTGGCGCCGCCCCGCTTCGTGCCTCAAGTCATTGTAATCCTAAAGGAATTACTCGGACTTGTTGAGCTGCTCCTTGAGCAGCGCACCCAGCTTGGTGGTGCCGCCGGAAGCGGAGCCGTACTCGGCCATCGCGTCCTGCAGCTCTTCCTCGTCCTTGGCGCGGATCGAGAGCGCCAGCTGGCGGCCCTTGCGGTCCATGCCGGTGAACTTGGCTTCCACCTTGTCGCCGACCTTCAGGTGCTGGGTGGCGTCGTCGATGCGCTCCTTGGCGATGTCGTTGGCGCGCAGGTAACCCTCCACGCCCTCGCCCAGGTCGATCACCGCGCCCTTGGCGTCCACTTCCTTGACGGTGCCGTTGACGATGGTGCCGCGCGGATTGTTGGCCATGAACTGACCGAACGGGTCCTGCTCCATCTGCTTGATGCCGAGGGAGATGCGCTCGCGCTCCGGATCGACCGCCAGCACCACCGCCTCGATCTCGTCGCCTTTCTTGAAGTTGCGCACGAGGTCTTCACCGGAGGCCTGCCAGGAGATGTCGGACAGGTGCACCAGGCCGTCAATGCCGCCGTCCAGGCCGATGAAGATGCCGAAGTCGGTGATCGACTTGATCTGGCCGGAAACCTTGTCGCCCTTCTTGTGCATGGCGGCGAAGGCTTCCCACGGGTTGGAGCGGGTCTGCTTGATGCCCAGCGAGATGCGGCGACGCTCTTCATCCACGTCCAGCACCATCACTTCGGTCTCGTCGCCGACCTGCACGACCTTGGCCGGGTTGACGTTCTTGTTGGTCCAGTCCATCTCGGACACGTGGACCAGGCCCTCGACGCCCGGCTCGATCTCGACGAAGCAGCCGTAATCGGTGACGTTGGAGACCTTGCCGAACAGGCGCGAGCCGACCGGGTAACGACGCGAGATGTTGACCCACGGATCGTCGCCCAGCTGCTTGAGGCCCAGCGACACGCGGTTGCGCTCGCGGTCGTACTTGAGCACGCGCACGTCCAGCTCGTCGCCGACGTTGACGACTTCGGACGGATGACGCACGCGCTTCCACGCCATGTCGGTGATGTGCAGCAGACCGTCGATGCCGCCCAGGTCCACGAACGCGCCGTAGTCGGTGAGGTTCTTGACCGTGCCCTTGACCACCGCGCCCTCGGTCAGGCGTTCCAGCAGCTTCTCGCGCTCCTCGGAGAACTCGGTCTCGACGACGGCGCGGCGGCTGACGACCACGTTGTTGCGCTTGCGGTCCAGCTTGATGATCTTGAACTCGAGGTCCTTGCCCTCGAGGTACACCGGGTCACGGACCGGACGCACGTCGACCAGCGAGCCCGGCAGGAACGCGCGGACGTCCTTGATGTCGACGGTGAAGCCGCCCTTGACCTTGCCGGAGATCTTGCCGGTGATGGTCTCTTCCTTGTCGAAAGCCTGCTCGAGGTCGTCCCACACCATCGAACGCTTGGCCTTCTCGCGGGAGAGCTTGGTCTCGCCGAAGCCGTCTTCCAGGGCGTCGAGGGCAACCTTCACCTCGTCGCCTACCTGCACTTCCAGCGTGCCCTCTTCGTCCTTGAACTGCTCGATCGGGACGATGCCTTCGCTCTTGAGGCCGGCGTTGATCACGACGACGTCGTTGCGGATTTCCACAACGATGCCGGTGACGATGGCACCCGGCTTCAGCTTGGCGATGGCCTGCTGGCTCTGTTCAAACAGCTCGGCAAAACTTTCAGTCATGTTGATTCCAGAAATGAGAAAAGGCCGCAGCCCCTTGTGCGCGCCGTCGGATTGATATGCGCACGAGCTGACCGGCCCACCGGTTGTGGGTGTCGCAGAAAACGCGCCCTGTGACGGACCGCCCTGTCGGCACCGTTGACCAAAACCCCCGCCGCGGCGGAGGCGCCTAAAGCCGCGTGCAGCCGGTCAAAGCCGCACGACGGCAAATACTTTCGCGACCACGGCGTCGATCGGCATGCCGGTGGTATCCACCAGAACCGCATCGTCGGCCGGGCGAAGCGGGGCGACGGTTCGCGACGCATCGCGCTCGTCACGCGCCTCGATCTCGCGCTGAAGGGCGCCAAGTGTAACGTTCAGCCCCTTTTCCTTCAACTGCTTATAGCGCCTTTTCGCCCTTTCGGCGGCGCTGGCGGTGAGGAACACCTTGAACGGCGCGTCAGGGAAGATCACCGTGCCCATGTCGCGGCCGTCGGCGACCAGGCCCGGTGCCTTGCGGAACCCGAGTTGCAGGTCGACCAGCGCCTGCCGCACCGAGGGAATCGAGGCGATCGCCGAGGCGGCAGCCCCGGCGGTTTCCGTGCGCAGTTCGTCGGTCGCGTCGTGCCCGTTGACGATCACCCGGGTTTCGCCGCCGTCTGCGGCGGCCTGGAAGCGGATCTTCGTGGATTGGGCGCAGCGGGTGACCGCCTCGGCGTCGGACAGGTCCAGCCCCTCCGCTCCCGCGGCGTAGCCGACCGCGCGGTACAACGCGCCCGAATCGAGCAACCGCCAGCCCAACTGCTCGGCCACCAGGCGGCTGATGGTGCCCTTGCCCGACCCGGACGGCCCGTCGATGGTGAGGACTGGGACCGGCGGCGTGCGGCTCATGGGGCTCCCGGAAGATCGGCAAAAGCGCATGTTAACGCGTTGACCACCCCCATGGCGCGTGCTATCTAGCCGCGCATCCGCCGTTGCAGTGCCATCCCATGACCGATCTCCAGCGCGAGTTCGAACAGGCCGCCGAGGATGTAAAGCAGCTCGGCAGCCGGCCGGACAACGACACGCTGCTCAAGCTCTATGCCCTGTACAAGCAGGGTTCCCAGGGCGATCTCCGGGCCCATCCGCCGGGTTTCTTCGACTTCGTCGGCACCGCCAAGCACGAAGCCTGGGCGCAATTGGCGGGCATGCCGCAGGACGAGGCCAGGCGCCGCTACATCACGTTGGTGCGCCAGTTGCTCGCCTGAAACCACAGGACGGGTTTCGACCACCGCTCCCCATCGCGACAGGAATCGACAGCCGGCCGCGTCGCCATGTCGGCATGGTGCGGCTTGCTTTCACCGCGCCTACCCGGCACATTCATACGATCGTTTGAATGGACGCCGGCATGCACTACCCGCACCTGTTCGCCCCGCTGGACCTCGGGCACGTCACCCTGCCCAACCGCATCCTGATGGGGTCGATGCATACCGGCCTGGAAGACCACGCCTCCGACTACGACAAGCTGGCGGCCTATTTTGCCGAGCGTGCCCGCGGTGGCGTGGGACTGATGGTCACCGGCGGCATCGCGCCCAACATCGAAGGCTGGCTGAAGCCCTTTGGCGGACGCCTTTCGATGCCCTGGCACGTGGCGCGACATCGCAAGGTGACGCGGGCGGTGCATGCCGAGGGCGGACGCATCTGCATGCAGATCCTGCATGCGGGCCGCTACGGCTACCACCCGCTGTCGGTGGCACCTTCGAAGCTCAAGTCGCCGATCACGCCGTTCACGCCGCGCGCCCTCTCCGCCCGCGGCGTGGCGCGCACCATCGACGATTTCGTGCGCTGCGCGCAGCTCGCCCGCGAAGCCGGCTACGACGGCGTGGAGGTGATGGGCTCAGAGGGCTACCTGATCAACCAGTTCCTGGCGGCCCGGACCAACCAGCGCCAGGATGCCTGGGGCGGCGACGCCACGCGGCGCATGCGTTTCCCGGTCGAGATCGTGCGGCGCACCCGCGAGGCGGTCGGGCGCGACTTCATCATCATCTACCGGCTGTCGATGCTGGAACTGGTCGAGGGCGGCCAGTCGTGGGAGGAAATCGTCACGCTGGCAAAGGCCATCGAAGCCGCCGGCGCCAGCATCCTCAACACCGGCATCGGCTGGCACGAGGCGCGCGTGCCGACCATCGTCACCTCGGTGCCGCGCGCCGGTTTCGCCTGGGTCACGCGGCGGCTCAAGGGCGAGGTCGGCCTGCCGCTGGTGGCGACCAACCGCATCAACATGCCCGAGGTGGCCGAGCGCGTGCTGGTCGCCGGCGATGCCGACATGGTCTCGATGGCGCGCCCGCTCCTGGCCGATCCGGCCTGGGCGGCCAAGGCCCGCGCCGGCCGCGGCGTCGCGATCAACACCTGCATCGCCTGCAACCAGGCCTGCCTCGACCACGTGTTCCAGAACAAGCGCGCCAGTTGCCTGGTCAATCCGCGCGCCTGCCACGAGACCGAACTGGTGATCGCGCCGGCGGCGCAACTCAAGCGCATCGCCGTGGTCGGCGCGGGACCCGCCGGACTGGCCTGCGCAACCACCCTGGCCGAGCGCGGGCATGCCGTGACGCTGTTCGAACAGGCGTCCGATATCGGGGGGCAGTTCAACTGCGCCAAGCGCATCCCGGGCAAGGAAGAGTTCTACGAAACACTGCGCTACTACCGCCACCGCCTGGCCGAGCTGGGCGTGGAAGTTCGGCTGGGTTGCCGCGCTGGCGCGGCGATGTTGCACGGCTTCGACGAAGTGGTCGTGGCGACCGGCGTGACGCCGCGGAAAGTGCAGTTTCCCGGTAGCGACGATTCGCGCGTACTTGGCTATCTGGACGTGCTTGCCCACGACCGGCCGGTCGGCGCACGAGTGGCGATCATCGGCGCCGGCGGGATCGGCTTCGACGTCGCCGAGTTCCTGGCCGAACAGCCCCCTTCCCCCACGCTGGATCCGGTCCGCTGGGCGCAGGAATGGGGTGTGGACCGCACGCTCGCCCATCGCGGCGGCCTGGCCGTGCCGACTCCCGAGGCGCCGGCCCGGCAGGTCTGGCTGCTGCAGCGCAGCGAAGGCCGCCCGGGCGGACGCCTCAACAAGACCACCGGCTGGGTCCACCGCGCCACGCTCAAGGCCAGACAGGTACGGATGCTCGGCAACGTACGGTACGAGCGGTTCGACGACGCCGGCCTGCACGTCCTGCTGGACGGGCAGCCGCAGGTGCTGGCGGTCGACCATGTGGTGATCTGCGCAGGCCAGGAGCCCGCGCGGGAGCTGGCCGACGCCTTACTCCAGGCCGGCCTCAAGGCACACGTCATCGGCGGCGCCGACGTAGCGGCCGAACTCGATGCGAAACGGGCGATCGCCCAAGGGACGCGGCTGGCCGCAATGTTGTAAAGCGCTGGAAAAAAACGTTGCAAGGCGCTGAAAAAGAAAGCGCCCCGCGAACGACGCGTCGGTGTCGGCTCTGGGGGAGGAAGACCGAGACCGCGGGGTAGCGTCGCTGCGGAGCGAGGGTCACCGCCACCTGGGGGGAGGGGGAAGGTGGCGGGACGAGACAAAAGATACGCTCGTCACAAAATGCGATCCAATATATATTTTGCAACCGACTTATTCGGTTTACGACTATGTTCGATTTCCGCCAGCTCCGCTATTTCGTCGCCGTGGCCGAGGAGCTGAGCTTCACCCGGGCCGCCCAGCGCCTGCACATTTCCCAGCCCCCGTTGTCCCAGCAGATCCAGGCGCTGGAACAGGACCTGGGCACGCGCCTGTTCGACCGTGACAAGCGCAACGTGGCGCTGACCGAGCCCGGGCGCATCCTGCTGGAGCAGGCGCGGCAGATCCTGGCCAAAGCGGAGGAAACGCGCGCCCACGTCATCGACGCGGCGGCCGGTTTCAGCGGCGTGTTGCGCCTGGCGTACACGATCTCGGTCACCTTCCACCGCGCGCTGCCGCAGACCCTGCTGCGCTTCCGCCAGAACGCACCCAGGGTGCGCATGCAACTGCACGAGATGTACAGCGAGCCGCAATTCACCGCGCTGCGCGCCGACCAGATCGACGCCGGGTTCGTGCGCGACGAGCCGCGCCACGAGTCGGACGCCCGCGCGCTGCGCATCGACGTGATCGACTACGAGCCACTGGTACTGGCCGTGCCCTCCGGCCACCCGCTCGCCGGGCAGGACAGCGTGCACCTTGCCGAGCTGGCCAACGAGGTCTTCGTGAGCCAGCCACGCGAGCTGGCGGCGACCCTGTACGACCGGCTGGTGCAGCTGGGCGCCAAGGCCGGCTTCCATCCGTTGATCGGCCAGCAGGCGCAACAGATCAACGGATTGCTGGCCCTGGTCGCCGCCGGCATCGGCCTGGCCCTGGTGCCAGCCAGCATGCGCGCCGTCCAGCTTGGCGGCGTCAGCTACGTTTCGCTGGAGGATCCGGACGCCTACCTGCTGCTGGCGGTCGCCAGCCGCAGGGACAACCCCTCCCCGGTACTGGCCAAGTTCCTGCAGATCGTCAAGGGGGTCGAGGATGCACACGACTTGTGAAGCCCACGAACAACCGCTATACTTGTCAGCTTGAATTTTCCCGATTTGTTCCAGGAGCTGGCCGTGAAGGTGCTTTCCTCTCTGAAGTCCGCCAAGCAGCGGCACCGTGACTGCAAGGTCGTGCGCCGTCGCGGCAAGGTCTTCGTGATCTGCAAGAGCAACCCGCGTTTCAAGGCGCGCCAGCGCTGAGTCGTCCGGGTTGGACGAAAAAAGGCCGCTCGATGCGGCCTTTTTTGTTGCCTGCGTTCCGGCCAGGCGACCTATCCCATCCCTGACGGGCAAGGTGGGCTGAACGCCCACCTGCCCTGCCCAAACGGGCCTATTCGTAACGTACGCCGGTGATCTCGTAGTGCTTGACGCCGTTGGGTGCCCTGAACTCGAAACTGTCACCCTCGCTCTTGCCGATCAGCGCGCGGGCGATCGGCGAAGACACCGCGATCAGCCGCTGCTTGATATCGGCCTCCAGGTCGCCCACGATCTGGTACGTCACCGCCTCACCGGAATCCTCGTCCTCCAGGTCCACGGTGGCACCGAAGACGACCTTGCTGCCGGCACCGAGCTTGGACACGTCGATCACCTCGGCGGTGGACAACGCACCCTCCAGCTCGCCGATGCGGCCTTCGATGAAGCTCTGCTGCTCGCGCGCGGCGTGGTATTCGGCATTTTCCTTGAGGTCGCCATGGGCGCGGGCCTCGGCGATCGCCGCGATGATCCGCGGACGCTCGACCGACTTGAGGCGATCCAGCTCGCCGCGAAGACGTTCCGAACCGGTCTTGGTCATGGGGGCGCGACTCATGCGCTCAGCTCCTTGTGCAGTTCCTGCAGGCTGTGCACGTCGGCCTCGCCGTGGAAATCCAGCGAATGGACGAGCGCGCGGGCGCCTGCCACGGTGGTCGAATAGGTGACGCGCTGCTGCAGGGCCTCGCGCCGGATCGAGAACGAGTCGGCGATCGCCTGCTTGCCCTCGGTCGTGTTGACGATATAGACGATCTCGCCGTTCTTGATCAGGTCGACGATGTGCGGCCGGCCCTCGAGCACCTTGTTGATGCGCTCGCACGGCACGCCGTGCTCATTGAGGAAGGCCGCCGTACCGCCGGTGGCGACCAGGCTGAAGCCGCGCGAGAGCACTTCCTTCGCAACGGGCAGCAGCCGCTCCTTGTCGGCGTCGCGCACCGACAGGAATACCTTGCCCTTGGACGGCGCCTTGATGCCTGCCGCCTCGTGGCCGCGCGCGAAGGCGGCGCCGAACTGGCGGCCCACGCCCATCACCTCGCCGGTCGAACGCATTTCCGGCCCGAGGATCGGATCGACGTTCTGGAACTTCAGGAACGGGAAGATCGCCTCCTTCACCGAGTAATAGTCCGGGATGATTTCCCGCGTGGCACCCTGGCTTGCCAGCGTGCGGCCGGCCATGCAGCGGGCGGCGATCTTGGCCAGCGGCATGCCGGTCGCCTTGGAGACGAACGGCACCGTGCGCGACGCACGCGGGTTCACTTCCAGGATGTAGACGGTGTCGCCCTGGATCGCGAACTGCGTGTTCATCAGGCCGATGACCTTGAGCTCCTTGGCCATCGCGGCGACCTGGCGGCGCAGTTCGTCCTGGATCTCCGGCGTGAGCGAATACGGCGGCAGCGAGCAGGACGAGTCGCCCGAGTGCACGCCGGCCTCCTCGATGTGTTCCATGATGCCGCCGACCAGCACGTTGCCTTCGGCGTCGGCGATGATGTCCACGTCCACCTCGACCGCGTGGTCGAGGAAGCGGTCCAGCAGCACCGGCGAATCGTTGGAGACCTGCACCGCCTCGCGGATGTAGCGCGAGAGGTCGGCGTCGTCGTAGACCACTTCCATCGCGCGGCCGCCCAGCACGTAGCTCGGGCGCACCACCAGCGGGTAACCGATCTCGCGCGCCAGCGCCAGCGCCTCGTCGGCGTTGCGCGCGGTGCGGTTGGGCGGCTGGCGCAGGCCCAGCTTGTGGATCATCTGCTGGAAGCGCTCGCGATCCTCGGCCAGGTCGATCGAATCGGGCGAGGTGCCGATCACCGGCACGCCGGCGGCCTCGAGCGCGCGCGCGAGCTTGAGCGGCGTCTGGCCGCCGTACTGCACGATCACGCCCTTGGGTTTCTCCAGCTCGACGATCTCCAGTACGTCCTCGAGCGTGAGCGGCTCGAAGTACAGGCGGTCGGAGGTATCGTAGTCGGTCGACACGGTCTCCGGGTTGCAGTTGACCATGATGGTCTCGAACCCGTCCTCGCGCAGCGCGAGCGCCGCATGCACGCAGCAGTAGTCGAACTCGATGCCCTGGCCGATGCGGTTCGGGCCGCCGCCCAGCACCACGATCTTCTCGCGGTCGGACGGATGGGCCTCGCACTCTTCCTCGTAGGTCGAGTACATGTAGGCCGTGCTGGTGGCGAATTCCGCCGCGCAGGAATCCACGCGCTTGTACACCGGGCGCACGCCCAGCGTATGGCGCAGGTGGCGCACGGCCGCCTCGTCGGTGCTGAGCAGTTGGGCGATGCGCGCATCGGCGAAGCCCATGCGCTTCAACTCACGCATGCGCGGGGCGTTGAGCGCGGTCAAGCCCTGTGTCTTGACCTCCTTCTCGGTCAGGACGATGTCCTCGAACGCGGCCAGGAACCATGGGTCGATGCGGCTGCAGTCGAAGATCTCTTCCAGCGACAGGCCGGCGCGGAAGGCATCGGCGACGTAGAACACGCGCTCGGGCCGCGGCTCGCGCAGCTCGCGCCTGACCGTGGCCAGACCCTCGGCGCTGGTCAGGTCCAGGCCGGTGGGATTGAGCCCCGTCTTGCCGATCTCCAGCCCGCGCAGCGCTTTCTGCAGCGATTCGTGGAAAGTGCGGCCCATCGCCATCACTTCGCCCACCGACTTCATCTGCGTGGTCAGGCGCGCGTCGGCCGACGGGAACTTCTCGAAGGCGAAGCGCGGGATCTTGGTGACCACGTAATCGATCGTCGGCTCGAACGAAGCCGGCGTGAGGCCGCCGGTGATGTCGTTCTTGAGCTCGTCCAGCGTGTAGCCCACGGCCAGTTTCGCGGCGACTTTCGCGATCGGAAAGCCGGTCGCCTTGGAGGCCAGCGCCGAGGAGCGCGACACGCGCGGGTTCATCTCGATCACCACCACGCGGCCGTTCTCGGCGTTGATGCCGAACTGCACGTTGGAACCGCCGGTGTCCACGCCGATCTTGCGCAGTACGGCGATGCTCGCGTCGCGCAGGCGCTGGTATTCCTTGTCGGTGAGCGTCTGCGCCGGCGCCACGGTGATCGAGTCACCGGTGTGCACGCCCATCGGATCGAGGTTCTCGATCGAGCAGACGATGATGCAGTTGTCCGCCTTGTCGCGGACCACCTCCATCTCGAACTCCTTCCAGCCGAGCACCGATTCCTCGACCAGCACCTCGTGCACCGGCGACAGATCGAGGCCGCGCTTGACGATCTCCTCGAACTCCTCGACGTTGTAGGCGATGCCGCCGCCGGAGCCACCCAGGGTGAAGCTCGGGCGGATGATGGTCGGGAAGCCGACCTTGGCCTGGATCTCGACCGCCTGCTCGTAGCTGCGCGCCACTTCCGCCTTCGGGCAGTCCAGCCCGATCTCGGCCATCGCCTGCTTGAACAGCTCGCGGTCTTCGGCCATGCGGATCGCATCGCGCGAGGCGCCGATCAGCTCGACGCCGTGCCGCTCCAGTACGCCATGGTCGGCCAGGTCGAGCGCGCAATTGAGCGCGGTCTGGCCGCCCATGGTGGGCAACACCGCGTCGGGCTTTTCCTTGGCGATGATGCGCTCGACCGTCTGCCAGTTGATCGGCTCGATGTAGACCGCGTCGGCCATCTCCGGGTCGGTCATGATCGTGGCCGGGTTGGAGTTGACCAGGATCACCCGGTAGCCCTCTTCCCGCAGCGCCTTGCATGCCTGCGCGCCGGAGTAGTCGAACTCGCACGCCTGGCCGATCACGATCGGACCGGCGCCGATGATCAGCACGCTCTTGATGTCGGTGCGCTTGGGCATTAGCGGGCCTCCTGCATGAGCTGCGCGAAGCGCGCGAAGAGATAGACCACGTCACGGGGACCGGGCGAGGCCTCCGGGTGGCCCTGGAAGCAGAACGCCGGGCGGTCGGTGAGGGCGAAGCCCTGCAGCGAGCCGTCGAACAGCGAGGTGTGGGTGATGCGCACGTTGGCCGGGAGCGTCGCCGGATCCACCGCGAAGCCATGGTTCTGGGACGTGATCAGCACGCGGCCGTCGTCGTGGTCCTTCACCGGGTGGTTGGCGCCGTGGTGGCCGAACTTCATCTTGATGGTCTTCGCGCCGAGCGCGAGGCCCATCAGCTGATGGCCCAGGCAGATGCCGAACAGCGGGATCTTCGCGTCCAGGAAAGCCTTCGTCGCCGCGATCGCGTAATCGCAGGCCGCCGGATCGCCGGGGCCGTTGGACAGGAACACGCCATCGGGCTTCATCGCCAGCACCTCGGCGGCGGGCGTCTGTGCCGGCACCACGGTGATGTCGCAGCCGTGGCTGGCCAGCAGGCGCAGGATGTTCAGCTTGGTGCCGTAGTCGTAGGCGACCACCTTGTAGCGCGTGTCCGGCTGGGTGAAGGCGGCGCGGTCCAGGTCGTACACGCCCTCGGTCCAGCGGTAGGGTTCGCGCACGCTGACCACCTTGGCCAGGTCCATGCCGTTCAGGCCGGGGAAGGCGCGCGCCTTGGCCAGCGCCGTCTCGGCGTCGATTCCCTCGCCGGCCAGGATGCAGCCGTTCAGCGCGCCCTTGTCGCGCAGGATGCGGGTCAGGCGACGGGTGTCGATGCCGGCGATTGCCACGATGTTCTGGCGGGCCAGGTACTCGGGCAGGCTTTCGGTGCTGCGCCAATTGCTCGGCCGGCGCGGCACATCGCGCACGATCAGGCCGGCGGCCTGGACGCGGGTCGACTCGGCATCGGTCGGGGTCACCCCGGTGTTGCCGACGTGGGGATAGGTCAAGGTGACGATCTGGCGGGCGTAGGAGGGATCGGTGAGGATCTCCTGGTAGCCCGTCATCGCCGTGTTGAAAACCACCTCGCCGACGGTTTCGCCAGTCGCGCCCACGGCGTGGCCGTGGAACACGCTGCCATCTTCGAGGGCAAGCAGAGCGGGAATGGGCATTGGGGGGCCGCCTTTAGGTGCAGCAAGGTCCGCAAGCCGCTGGAAGCAGGCTTGTGGACCTTGGGTCGGAAGAAGTCTCGGGCGGGACGCAATGATAGAAGCGGGGGCCGATTCTGTCCACCGGACGAATGCGTGAACCGCGCATTCACGCGGGCGTCTGTGCGCTGCCGGCGCGCGCTAAAATGGTCCGTATCCCGTTCGATCGGTAGTCCATGAACGCCACCGTCCTGCTCGATCCTGCCCGCCTCGACCGCCCTGACACGGACGTGCGCAACGAGCCCTTTCCGTTCCTGATCGCGCACGGCCAGTTGCCGGATGACGCGCGCAACGAGCTCGAACGCGATTTTCCGCGCTACACCAGTGCAGGCTTCTTTCCCTATGACCCGGCCGATTGCGGCCCGTCGATCAAGGCGCTGGTGGCCAACCTGACCGCGCCGGCCTTCGCCCGCGCGATTGGTGCGCGCCTGGGCATCGAAGACCTGGGCCAGTACCCGACGCTGGTGACCTTGTGCCGCTACTTGAACAAGCGCCACGGCACCATCCATACCGACAGCAAGTCGAAGGTGGCCACCGCCCTGCTCTACCTCAACCGGCAGTGGCCGGACACCAGCGACGGCTGCCTGCGCTTCCTGCACCGTATCGACGACATCGACGCCATCGTTGCGCCCGAACTGACGCCGCTGTACGGCGAGTTCGCCGTGTTCAAGCGCTGCGAGAACTCCTTCCACGGCCACCTGCCCTTCGAGGGCGAGCGCCGCGTCATCCAGGTCGCCTGGCTGACCAGCGAAGAGGAAAAGCTGCGCAAGACGCGGCGCGGCAAGTTCTCGCGCAGCTTCAAGAAACTCGTCGGCGTGCTCGATCGCAAGTTCGGCGCCGGCCGTGACCGCAACGCCGCACACCGCGACTGACCGGAGCACACTCCGGTCACGCGGGGTACGTCTATCGAATGCCGATCACCCAGAGCAGGATGGCGAACACGCCGTAGAGCGCACCTACCGGCACCAGCCAGCGCGCCTTGACGTGGCCTCGCTGGAACAGCCACCACAGGTAGCCGACCGCCACCGTCGTGAGTACGCCGGCCACGATCAGTGCATCGTCGAACAGCCACGGGGTGAAGAACAGCGCCAGCGAACTGGGAATGGTCGCCTGGATCATCATGGCGCCGGAGATGTTCGCCAGCGCCAGCCGTTCCTTGCCCTGGCGCACCCAGATCAGCGCATTGACTGTCTCGGGCAGCTCGGTGGCCACGGGGCTGAGCACCAGCGCCACCAGGTGCGCCGACAGGCCGAACGCCACGCCGATCACCTCGATCTGCGTCACGAAGATGCGCGAGGCGATGGCGATCACCACCAGTGCCGACACGCTCTGGGCGATCACGCGCCACATCGCCGGATCGTCGGCGTGCGGCTGGAACTTCAGCGGCTCGAGTTCCTCCTCGTCGGCCGCCATGTCGCCGCTTTTCAGCTCGCGCCAGACGTACAAGCCGTACGCGGCGACGAAGAGCACGCCCAGCCAGGGCTTCAGCGCAAACGCCATCAGGCCCAGCGCGCACTTGACCACGAAGATCGACAGGAACCAGCGCTGGTCGCGCGCCAGGCGCGCGTTGTCCACCTTGACCACCGCGTCGGGGCGCCGCAGGCGGTGGCGGTTGCTCCACAGTGCGATGCCGACCATGGCATAGGCGATGGTGCCGAGCACCAAGGGTCCGCCCAGGGCCGCGCCCACGCCGATGTCGCGCTGCTCCGGCGTATGCCCGAACACCACGGCGATGAAGGTGACCGCGCTTTCCGGCAATGCAGTGCCGAAGGCGGCGAGCACGGTGCCGGTGGCGGTAGCGTCGAGCCGGCACTTGCGGCCCAGCCATTCGATGCCGTTGACGAAGTACTCGCAGGCCGCGTAGATCGCGCCGGCGGAGAGCAGGAACCACAACGTGGTGAGCATGCGATACGTATCCGGCCGGGCGAGCGGAAATCCCATGGCGCAACGATGCGGCCCGCCCGGCGAGGGTTCGAGCGCATCGTGGCCAAAGGTCTCGCCGGGCACGCGCCCCGCCGGTTTCGCGGCGGTGCGGCCATCCACGCCATGGAACGCAAGCTCCAAGTCTGTTGACGCGGATTCCTCGGGGAACGAAGGCGGTGCGCCTTCGCGGGTGAGGATGGCTACTCCCCAATGACAACGGCCGCATGGTAGCGGCGGGTGGCGGACGCGACAAGCATTCCGCACCTGACCACCGTAAGGTGGGCTTCAGTCCACCCGCTTTTTGCCGTACGACGATCGGTGGGCCGAAGCCCTACCCTGTGGATTACGTCCCGAGCCGCGAGGCCAGCATCGCTTCGAGATCGTAGGCGCCGGGAGGTTGGCCGTGCAGCCAGTGCGCCGCCTCGATCGCGCCACGGGCGAAGATGCTGCGGTCGGTCGCCCGATGGCCCAGTTCCACGCGTTCACCGGCGCCTACCAGCAGCGCCGTGTGCTCGCCCACGATGTCGCCGCCGCGCACCACCGCGAAGCCGATGCTGCCGGCACGCCGCGCGCCCTCGCGCGTCCCGGTAACGCCGTCCCGGGCGAGCGAGGTGCCGCGCGCCGCAGCAGCGGCTTCGCCGAGCGACAGCGCCGTACCCGAGGGGGCATCCGTCTTGCGGTTGTGGTGCGCCTCGACGATTTCCAGGTCCCACGCTGGCAATGCGGCCGCGGCCTGGCGCAGCAAGCGGGTGAGCACAGCCACGCCGAGACTGAAGTTGCTCGCATGCATCAGCGGAGTCTGCGAGGCGGCCTGCGCCAGGCGCGTCGCGAGCGCGTCGCCGACGCCGGTGGTGCCGCTCACCAGCGCCACACCGTGCTCCGTGCAGTAATCCAGCGCGGACGCCAACCCCTCCGGGCCGCTGAAGTCGATCACCGCATCCAGCGGCTCCCGCGGCCAGTCCGCGCTGAAGCACGGCGTGTTGCGATCGTGCCAGGCGGGTTCGCCCAGGCAAGGCACGCCCGGTGCGGTGATCGCAGCGACCACTTCGAAGCGCGCGTCGTCATGCAGCAGGTCGAGCAAGGCGCGACCCATGCGGCCGGTGGCGCCATTGACGGCGAGGCGGAGCGGTCGGTTCATCACGTGGATCCATGCGGCGGAGGCGCGTAGCGTAACCGCACGCCGCGCCACCGTGCTTGCGTCGAGCCCGCGTGCCGATTACCCTGCCCGACCTTTCCACCCGCGCAGAGGAGATCGGCCCATGAATGTCGTATCGCAGACCTGCGCCGGGTCGACCTCGCACTGAGCGTCCCGGACGGCCGCAGCCGTCCCCTTCCATCGCGTCGACCCAGGCGTCCCGCTTCGACCACCCGCAAGGGCGGTCGCTCCGTCTTGCCTATCGGGAACACGCATGTCGACGACGAATTTCACGCTGGACCAGCTCGGCTGGCGGCCGGCCTATGCGCAACACCTCACACTCGAGGACTTTGAAACTGGCCAGCCCGCGCGGGTCGTCGGCGTGCAGCGCAGCGGGCTGTCCGTGCTGTGCAGCCGTGGCCTGCTCGCGGTCACGGTGCCGCCGGCACTCTGCGCGGGCAGCGAACCCGCGCCCACCGTCGGCGACTGGGTGCTGGTCGACGCCGATGCCGCACGGGTCCGCCGGCTGCTGCCGCGGCACTCGCTGCTCGCGCGCGTGGCGGCGGGTACGGCGCAGCGCACGCAGGCCATCGCCGCCAACCTGGATACCTTGCTGGTGGTGACCTCATGCAACGCGGATTTCAACGCGTCGCGCCTGGAACGCTATCTCGCACTCGCCTTCGATGCCGGCATCACGCCGGTCGTCGTGCTGACCAAGGCGGACCTGTGTGCGGACCCGGAAAGCTACCTGGAGGCAGCCGCCTCGCTGGCACCCGGCATCGCGGTGGTCGCCGTGGACGCGACCGCGGCTGCATCCGCGGCGCGGCTGGCGCCCTGGCTGGCACACGGCCGGACGGTCGCGTTGGCCGGCTCTTCCGGCGTGGGCAAGTCCACCCTGACCAACACGCTGATCGACGATGCGCGGCAGGACACCGCCGGCATCCGTGAGGACGACGCGCGCGGCCGCCATACGACCACCTCACGCGGGATGTTCGCGCTGCCCACGGGTGCCTGGGTGATCGACACGCCGGGCATGCGCGAGCTGCGCGTTGGTGCGGTGGACGCGGGGCTGGATACCGTGTTCGACGAGGTGGAAAGGCTGGCGGCGCTATGCCGCTTCCGCGACTGCAGCCATGCGGGCGATACGGGTTGCGCGGTGGAACGGGCGGTCGCCGACGGACGGCTGGATGCCCGGCGGCTGGCCAGCTACCACAAGCTGCAGCGGGAAGCCGCCGGCGCCTCGCGGACGCTCAGGGAACGCCACGAAAAGGAGCGGCAGTTCGGCGCCCTGCAGCGCCAGGCCCAGCGCGCGAAGCGGGAGATGCGCAAGCAGGACCGGTGATGTGCGAAGACGAGCACGGCCATCGCACGAAGCACTTCGCGCGATGGCCGTTCGCTCAGGAGGTGACGCGCGAGAGGAAATCCTTGACGCCGTCGACCCAGCTCTTGGCGCGCGGCGTATGCGCATCGGGCTCGCCTTCGGCGAAGGTGGCCTCGAGCTTTTCCAGCAGTTCGCGCTGCTCGCGGGTCAGGCGCACCGGCGTTTCCACCATCACGCGGCAGATCAGGTCGCCGACGCGTCCTGAGCGCACCGACTTCACGCCGCGCCCGCGCAGGCGGAAGGTCTGGCCGGTCTGGGTTTCCGGCGGGATCGACACCGGCACTTCGCCTTCCAGCGTCGGCACCTTGAGTTCGGCGCCCAGCGCGGCCTGGGCGAAGCGGATCGGCACCTCGCAGTGCAGGTCGTTGCCGTCGCGCTGGAAGATCGCGTGCTCGCGCACGCGCACGTCCACGTACAGGTCGCCCGCCTCGGCACCCGCCGGGCCGGCCTCGCCCTGCCCGGAAAGCCGGATACGGTCGCCGTTGTCCACGCCGGCGGGGATGCGCACCGACAGCGTGCGCGTCTCCTCCAGCAGGCCTTCGCCGCGGCAGGCCTTGCAGGGCTTCTCGATGGTCTGGCCGCTGCCGCCGCAATGCGGGCAGGCCTGCTGGATCGAGAAGATGCCGTTCTGCATGCGCACGCGGCCGTGACCGTGGCAGGTCTTGCACTGGGTGGTCTTGCCGTCGGCCGAACCGGTGCCGTTGCAGTGGTGGCAGTTGACCTGGGTGGGGATCTCGATCGTCTTCTCGACGCCGAACACCGCCTCTTCCAGGTCCAGCTCCATCACGTAGCGCAGGTCCGCGCCGCGGCGCGGGCGACCGCGGCCGCCGCCCATGCCGAAGATGTCGCCGAAGATGTCCCCGAAGATGTCGCCCATGTCGCCGAAACCGCCGCGGCCGCCCATGCCGCCCTCGAAGGCGGCATGGCCGTGCTGGTCGTACATCGCGCGCTTCTGGGGATCGGCCAGGACCTCGTAGGCCTCCTTGGCTTCCTTGAACTTCTCCTGCGCGGTCGGATCGTCCGGGCAACGGTCCGGGTGGTATTTCATCGCCAGCCGGCGAAAGGACTTCTTCAGCTCGACTTCGGTGACGCTGCG
Organism: Frateuria sp. YIM B11624; assembly: GCF_049727805.1. NCBI lineage: Bacteria > Pseudomonadati > Pseudomonadota > Gammaproteobacteria > Lysobacterales > Rhodanobacteraceae > Frateuria > Frateuria sp. YIM B11624. The sequence goes on along the minus strand of NZ_JBCNYA010000013.1, from coordinate 52,512 downwards.
CTCGACGCCGAGCACCTCGTAGTAATCGCGCTTGCCCGTTGCTGCATTCATGACTTCGACGACACCCCTACTGGAACCTGTGCTACTGAAACCTGCCTGACTGCAGCCTGGCGCTGCTCGACCCTGAGCCGCCCATCAACAAACAGCCCGCGCGGCATGATAGCCGGCGCGGGCTGCTTGACCATCGGCTGCACCGGCTACCGACGCTTACTTCTTCTCGTCCTTGACCTCGGTGAACTCGGCATCGACCACGTCGTCGGGCTGCGCCGAACCGCCGCCCGGCGCGGCCTGCGGACCGGCCTCCGGGCCGGCGCCACCGCCCTGCGCCGCCGCATAGAGCGGCTGCGCGACCTGCTCGAGCTTCTGCATCTTCGCTTCGATCTGCGCCTTGTCGTCGCCGTCCTTGACCTTCTCCAGTTCCGACAGCGCCTCCTCGATGCCGCCGATCTGCGCGCCGACCTTGCCGCCGTGCTCCTTCAGCGCGCTGCGGGTGGCGTGCACCAGCTGGTCGGCCTTGTTGCGGGTGGCGACCAGCTCGTGGAACTTCTTGTCTTCTTCCTTGTTCGCCTCGGCGTCGGCGACCATCCGCTGGATCTCCTCCTCGGACAGGCCCGAGCCGGCCTTGATCTCGATCTTCTGCTCCTTGCCCGTCTTCTTGTCCTTGGCCGACACGTGCAGGATGCCGTTGGCGTCGATGTCGAAGGTGACCTCGATCTGCGGCATGCCGCGCGGCGCCGGATCGATGCCCGACAGGTCGAAGCGGCCCAGCGACTTGTTCGCGCTGGCGCGCTCGCGCTCACCCTGCAGCACGTGCACGGTCACCGCGGTCTGGTTGTCGTCGGCGGTCGAGAAGGTCTGCGCGGCCTTGGTCGGCACGGTGGTGTTCTTCTCGATCAGCTTGGTCATCACGCCGCCCATGGTCTCGATGCCGAGCGACAGCGGGGTGACGTCCAGCAGCAGCACGTCCTTGACCGAACCGCCCAGCACGCCGCCCTGGATCGCCGCGCCCACGGCCACGGCCTCGTCCGGATTGACGTCCTTGCGCGGCTCCTTGCCGAAGAAGTCCTTGACCGACTCCTGCACCTTGGGCATGCGAGTCTGGCCGCCGACGAGGATCACCTCGTTGATGTCCGACACGCGCAGCCCGGCATCGTTGAGCGCGATGCGGCACGGCTCGATGGTGCGCTTGACCAGGTCTTCCACCAGCGCTTCGAGCTTGGCGCGGGTGAGCTTGATGTTGAGGTGCTTCGGACCGGAGGCGTCGGCCGTCACGTACGGCAGGTTCACCTCGGTCTGGTGCGCGGAGGAAAGCTCGATCTTGGCGCGCTCGGCCGCGTCCTTCAGGCGCTGCAAGGCCAGCGGATCCTTGCGCAGGTCGATGCCCTGGTCCTTCTGGAATTCGTCGACGAGGTAGTCGATCACGCGCTTGTCGAAGTCCTCGCCGCCGAGGAAGGTGTCGCCGTTGGTGGCCAGCACCTCGAACTGCTTCTCGCCGTCGACTTCGGCGATCTCGATGATCGAGACGTCGAAGGTGCCGCCGCCGAGGTCGTACACGGCGATCTTGCGGTCGCCGCCCTTCTTGTCCAGGCCATAGGCCAGCGCGGCCGCGGTCGGCTCGTTGATGATGCGCTTGACCTCCAGGCCAGCGATGCGGCCGGCGTCCTTGGTCGCCTGGCGCTGGCTGTCGTTGAAGTAGGCCGGCACCGTGATCACCGCCTCGGTGACGGTCTCGCCGAGATAGTCCTCGGCGGTCTTCTTCATCTTCATCAGGACCTTCGCAGAGATCTCCTGCGGCGCCATCTTCTTGCCGTCGGAAGTCTCCACCCAGGCGTCGCCGTTCTCGTGCGCGACGATGCCGTAGGGCACGATGTGCAGGTCCTTCTGGACCTCGGCGTCGGTGAACTTGCGGCCGATCAGGCGCTTCACCGCATAAAAGGTGTTCTTCGGATTGGTCACGCTCTGGCGCTTGGCCGGCGCGCCGACCAGCACTTCGTTGTCCTTGCTGAAGGCGACGATGGACGGCGTGGTGCGATCGCCCTCGGAATTCTCGATCACCTTCGCGTTGGTGCCGTCCATGACGGCGACGCAGGAGTTGGTGGTACCCAGGTCGATGCCGATGATCTTGCCCATTTGTTCAGCTCCAATGCTTTCAGGCGGCCCCCGCGGCCGCGATGGTTGTTCAGATGGTGGCCCGCTTCCGGCGATTCAATGCCGGTGGGCCGGTATGTAGCCGGCGGCGCCGCGCCGGTCAGTCCTTGGCCACGGCGACCAGCGCGGGACGCAGCAGCCGGTCGTTCAGCACGTAGCCCTTCTGCAGCACGTTGACCACGGTGCCCGGCGCCTTGCCCGGCGCCTCGACCATGCTCACGGCGTGGTGGCGTTCCGGATCGAGCGCTTGGTCGACCGGATCGACCTGCACCAGGCCGTGGTTCTCGGCAACTTTGAGCAACGCCTTCAAGGTCAGCGCCAGGCCCTCGCGCACCGCGGCGGCATCGCCGCTCTCGATCGCCAGACCACGCTCGAGGCTGTCGTACACCGGCAGCAGTTCGTTCAGCAGCTTCTCGTTGGCGAAGCGGCGCGCCTGCTCCAGGTCGCGATGCAGGCGGCGGCGCTGGTTCTCCAGCTCGGCGTGCTCCCGCAGCACGGTTTCGCGCAACTCGGCGTTGCTCGCCTCCAGTTCCGCGATGCGGGCCTGCAAGGCGTCATGGCCCGGCGCGTCCGGATTGCCCGGTTCCTGCACCTGCTCCGGCGTCTGCTCGTTGTTCTGCATGCATTACTCCCAAAGAGAAGTCCGGGCCGGCACCTCCGTGCCGACCGTCAAAAAACTGCGGGAAACCCGCCCTCCGGGGGCGGTTATAGGGACGTCGCGGCGCGATTCAAGGCGTCGCTGAGCAATCCGGCCGTCGCCTGCACGACCGGGATGACGCGCTCGTAGGCCATCCGGGTCGGGCCGATCACGCCGACCGCACCCAACACCCGGCCCTGGGCGCCGTAGCTGGCGGTCACCACGCTGCAGCCGTCCAGCGCCGCGAAGCCCGATTCCTCGCCGATGAACAGCCGCACGCCCGGGGCCCGGGCGCACACCTCCATCAGCTGCAGCAGCTCGTTCTTCTTCTGGAAGGCCTCGAACAATTCGCGCAGGCGGTCCAGGTCGGCCAGTTCGGCATAACCCATCAGGTTGGTCTGGCCGCTGACCAGCACATCCTCGCCGCCGTTCTGGGGGGCGAAGGAGGCTGCCGCCAACTCGGTGGCGCTGGCCACCAGGCGGTTCAGTTCGCTGCCCGCCTCGCGCAGTTCGCGCAGCAGGTGGGCGCGGATGTCATCCACCCGCAGGCCGGCGAAGTGCGTATTGAGGTAGTTGGCCGCCTGTTCCAGCTCGCTGCCGGCCAGCGGGCGGGCCAGTTGCACGATGCGGTTCTGCACCTGGTTGTCGGAGAACACCAGGATCACCAGCACGCGCGCGTCCGGTAGCGGCACGAAGTCGATGTGGCGCAGCGGGAAATCGCCCTGGCGCGGCACTGTCACCACGCCGGCGAAATGGGTCATCGCCGAGAGCAGGGTCGAGACGTTGCCGAGCAGGTCGCGGGTGGTGGTGGGCCCGGGCGGCAGCTCGCGCTTGAGCCGGGCCATCTCCTCGCGGGGCAGCGGCTGCAGCTCGATCAGGCTGTCGACGAACAGGCGCAGGCCTCGCGGCGTGGGCACGCGCCCGGCCGAGGTGTGCGGCGAGGCGACCAGGCCGGCGTCTTCCAGGTCGGACATGATGTTGCGGATGGTCGCCGGGCTCACGTCCAGGCCGGAGGAGCGCGACAGCGTGCGCGACCCGACGGGCTCGCCGTCGGCCAGGTACTGCGCGATCAGCGTGCGCAGCAGGCGGCGGGCGCGGGCGTCGAGGTCGTGGGATCGGGACATGCGCTGTGGCAGACGGTGAGACGACACAGAAATAAGGTGTGGTGGCCGAGTTTGCAAGAAAGCCGGCCGCGACGGTAGCCACGCTACGCGCGTCCCTTCTGCCCGTACAATTCGACGCCATGCTCACCTCCCTCTACGTCCGCCATTTCGCCGTCGTCGAAGCCGCCGAAGTCGCCTTCGGCCCGGGCCTGACCGTGGTCAGCGGCGAGACCGGCGCGGGCAAGTCGCTGCTGGTCGACGCATTGATGCTGCTGGCCGGCGCGCGCGCCGACAGCGGCATGGTGCGCGAGGGCTGCGACCGCGCCGAACTGATCGCCGAATTCGACCTGTCCACCCTGCCCGAGGCCCGAGCCTGGCTGGAGCGGGAGGAACTGGACGACGAGGGCGCCTGCCAGCTGCGTCGCGTGATCCGCGCCGAGGGCAGCTCGCGCGCCTGGATCAACGGCCGCCCAGCCAACGCCAGCCAGCTCGGCGAGCTGGCCACCCTGCTGGTGGAGATCCACGGCCAGCACGAACACCAGGCGCTGCTCTCGCGCGGCCACCAGCTCGGGCTGCTCGACGCCTATGCCGGCAACGAAGACGCGCTGGCGCAGGTGCGCACGCTGGCCACGCAGTGGCGCGAGCTGGGCGCGCGCATCCGCAAGCTGAGCGGCGGCGACGACCGCGAGGCGAGGCTGGAACTGCTGCGCCACGAGGCCGGCGAACTGGAGCGATGGGCCCTGCCGGCCACCGAACTGGCCGAGCTGGAGGCCAGCCACAAGCGCCTGGCCAATGCCGGCCGGCTGGCCGAAGGCGCCTCCGGCGTGGTCGAGTTGCTCGATGGCGACAGCGAGTTCGCGCTGCGTCGCGCACTGGGCCGTGCGCACGGCGAACTGGGCAAGCTGGCGGCGATCGATCCGCGCCTCGCACCGCTGCTGGAGCTGCTGGACAACGCCGAGATCCAGCTCGGCGAAGCCTCCGACGGCCTTTCGCGTTACGCACAGGACGTCGACCTCGATCCCGAGCGCTATGCCGAGGTGGACGCTCACCTCACCCGCCTGCACGAACTGGCCCGGCGCCATCGCCTGCCGGTCGCCGAGCTGCACGAGCGGCTGGGTGCGCTGCAGGCCGAACTGGCCGAACTGGAAGGCGCCGGCGATGCGCTCGAGCGGCTGGCCGCCGAACGCACGCGCCTGGAACGCGATTACGCCAGTGCCGCCGACATCCTGGGCGAGGCGCGCCGCAGCGCAGCCGCACGCCTGGGTGAGGAGGTCAGCGCCCTGATGGGCGAGCTGGGCATGGCCGGCGGACGGCTGGTCGTCGAGCTCGAACCGGTCGACGGCGACGAGCCGGACGCCCAGGGCCGCGAACGTTGCGAACTGCTGGTCAGCGCCAACCCCGGCCAGCCGCCGCGGGCGTTGCGCAAGGTCGCCTCCGGCGGCGAACTGGCACGCATCAGCCTGGCCATCGAGGTGGCCACGCTGGGCAAGGACACGATCGGCTGCATGGTGTTCGACGAGGTCGACACCGGCATCGGCGGTGCGGTGGCCGAAGTGGTCGGTCAGAAGCTCCGTGCGCTCGGCGCCGAGCGCCAGGTCCTGTGCGTCACCCACCTGCCGCAGGTCGCGGCGCAGGGCCACGCCCACCTGCGCGTGAGCAAGCACAGCGACGGCGACACCACCCGCACGCAGATCGACAAGCTGGACGCTGCCGGTCGCCGCGACGAGCTGTCGCGCATGCTGGGCGGCGTGGAGATCTCGCGCGAGACGCGCGCCCACGCGAAGCAGATGCTGGAGCGCGCGCAAAGCGCCTGACGCTGCTGTGGACGTAGGGCGGGCTTCGGCCCACCGGCTTCGATGTCCCGAGGTGGGCTGAAGCCCCCTACGCCACCCGCGTCAGTTCTTGCGCTCGGACAGCAGCCCGCGTTCGCTGGCCATCCGGTACAGGTCCAGTTCCGAGCCGGCGCCGAGCTTGCCCATCAGGCTGGCGCGGTGGATGTAGATGGTCTTCTGCCCCACGCCCAGCACGGCGGCCACCTGCTTGGGCGCCTTGCCCGCGGCCAGCAGCAGGAACACTTCGCGCTCGCGCGCGGTGAGCCGGTTGACCGGGTCGAGTTCCTCGCTGGGTCGTTCGGCACGGCGCTGGCGCAGGTCCGAGCTCAGGAAGGTGTCGCCCTGCATCACCTGGCGCAGGCCCGCCACCAGTTCTTCCGGCGCGGCGCCCTTGGTGACGTAGCCGCTGGCGCCGCGACGGAGCGCCTCGGACACGTAGGGTTCGCCGTCATGCATGCTCAGCACCACGATGTGCGTATCCGGCGCCAGGCTGTGCAGGTGCTCGATCAGCGGCAGGCCGCTGCCGTCGGGCAACGACAGGTCGAGCGCCACCAGGTCGGGCCTGCGATGGTTGATCGCCTCCACCGCGTCGTCGGCGCAGCGGCACTCGGCGATCACTTCGAGATCCGGCTCCATTTCGATGAGCCGCTTGAACCCCTCGCGGACGATGGCGTGGTCGTCGACCAGAACGATGCTGTACATGCTGCCCCGCTGACTTGCCTGGTTTCGGGCGGCGCACCAGCCATGCCGTGTGGCTTGCCCGCTTCGGACGCCCCCGCGTCCGGCCCTGCGATCCGGAGTCTATAAGAGACCGGCCGCTCCTGCCCAAGGCCGCGCCGCGCGTTGGGCAGGCGACAGTCGCATGTACCATCCGCGGATGCGTTCGAAGCCCTTTTCCCTGCCCGACTCCGGCCCGCTGCTGGGCGTGCTCTACGTGCTGCTGTGGCTGGCGCTGCTGCCTACCCAGCAACCGTACTGGATGCTGCCCTTCGGCCTGCGCTTTGCCGCGCTGCTGATCGTGCCGGTGCGCCAGTGGTTCTGGCTCTTGGGGCTGGAACTGGCCGCCACCGCGATCCTGGATCTGCGCTCCGGCCTGCCGATGGGCTGGGAGACCTTCGTGGTCGGCGACCTGCCCGAGCCGCTGGTGATGGCGGTGGGCCTGTGGCTGCTGCGTCGGGTCAACCTGCACGCCAGCCTGCGCGATCCGGAGGAAGCCACCCGCCTGCTGCTCTCGGCCGTGCTGGTGGTCGGCGCCGTGGCGGCCACCGATGCGGTGCTGCTGGCGCTGCTGCACGAAAGCGCCGCGCCGGCGGCGATGGTGCGCGCGCTGGGCCGCGAACTGCTGGGCAACTACCTGGGTGTGCTGCTGGTGGCGCCGCTGGCGATCATGCTGCTGCGCGCCCGCCCCAATCGGAAGATGGTCGCCAGCCTGGTGATGGACGGACTGCTGGTGATGCTGCCGGCGATGGCGCTTCTGCTGATGCTCTCCGAGCACGCGGCGCCGCAACCGGAGTTCGCCCGCGTGCTGTCGCTCGCGCCGGTGCTGTTCTTCGCATTCCGCCACGGCTGGCGCGGCGCCACGCTGGCGATGCTGGTCTCCTGCATGGGCATGACCGCGGTCGACCACCAGCCCGGCCACGCACAGAGCGCGGCCGGCTACCTGTTCCTGGCGGTGGCGGGCACCGGTGCGCTGATGCTCGGCGCGGCGACCGACGCCCTGCGCCGCAGCAGCGAACGGGTGGCCGAGCAGAACGTCTACCTGGGCGCGGTCAACCGCCGCCTGGACCAGCTGGCCCGCCAGCTGCGCGACGCCGCGCGCGGCAACCTGCAGGCCGAGGAAAACCAGCGCCGGCACATGGCCGCCGAGCTGCACGACGAGCTGGGCCAGAACATCACCGCCATCCAGACCCACATGAAACTCGCCCAGGTGCGCCTGCGCCAGGCCGGGCTGGAGGACATCAGCGTCTCGATCAACACCATCCTGGGTTACATGCGGCGGGCCCTGCACCGCCTGCTGGACGACCTGCGCCCCGCCGTGCTCGACGAGTTCGGCCTGCTGCGCGCGCTGGACGAGGGCCCGATCCGCGATCTGCTGACCACCGCCGGGATCGTCTTCCACACCGACATGCGTGGCGACCCCCGCCTGCTGGACGAGGACACCCGCACCGCGGTGTACCGACTGGTACAGGAAAGCGCCACCAATGCGGTCAAGCATGCCCAGGCCAGCGAGTTCCGCCTGCGCCTGCGCATCGGCGAGCGCCACGGGGTCGTGCTGGCCCTGCTGGACATCCGCGACGACGGCGTGGGCCTGCCCAGCCGCCTGCCCCGCGGCGGCCGCGGCCTGCAGGGCATGCGCGACCGCGTCACCTCGCTCGGCGGCCTGTTCCGGCTGCGGCCGGACCGCCAAGGCGTCCATCTGCGGATTTTGTTGCGGGGCAGCACGCCAGGCCGTGAGCCCGGACGGCTGGCATAGGAATTTTTCCAATACCGCAATCGTGAACAGGTCGTTAGCATCCGTCCCATCGATGTGGGGGAGCCGCCATCGCAAGATGGCGTGCCGTGGTTACCGTGGGGACGGTGGCCACGAAGAACGGCAGGATGCCGTTCCGCCGGTACCAACGGCGTAGCCCGGCAAGCGAGCAATTCGCAATCGCCGAGGCGTCGAGTGGTAACGGATCAGCCGTGGGCGGACAGGAGTCCTCCCGCGGCTTTTTTTTGCCCTCGCGACCCGCCAGGCGCTGTCCGGCGGACAACCTGCCTCAGCGTGCCTTGCCCTTGGGCCGCACGTACAGAACCAGGCTGTGGTCTTCCAGCACGTAGCCGTGCCGGGCAGCGATCTCGTGCTGCAGCCGCTCGATCTCCTCACTGACGAACTCGATGACCTTGCCGCTGTCTACGTCGATCATGTGGTCGTGGTGCTTGCCGCGGTCGAGCTCGTAGACGGCCTGGCCGCCTTCGAAGTTGTGCTTGACCACGATGCCCGCGGCCTCGAACTGGGTGAGCACGCGGTAGACCGTGGCCAGGCCGATGTCTTCCTGGTCCGCGAGAAGTTTCTTGTAGACGTCCTCGGCGGTGAGGTGCTGCACACCCTCCTCTTCGAAGATCTGCAGGATCCGCATGCGCGGGTGGGTGACCTTCAGGCCGACCCGGCGCAGCTCTCTGGTTTCCTGTTCCATAGCGGGCTCCACGCACGGCGTACCAAGGCCGTTAGTGTATCATCCGACACCTTCACGATCCGGACGCAAACACGCATGCACAAGCTGATTCGCACGCTCGGTTCCGCCATGCTGGCACTCTCGGTGGTGGGCTGCGGGCTCGTCTACGTCCCCGACGTGCAGCAAGGCAATTTCCTCGACAAGAAGGACGTCGATCAGCTCAAGCCTGGCATGACCAAGCACCAGGTGCTGGTGCTGCTCGGCTCACCTTCGGTGCATACCCCGTTCAACGACAACCGCTGGGACTATGTGTCCACCCGGCAGCATCGCGGCGGTCCGATCACGATCCGTACCTTCACGCTCACCTTCAACAACGACACCTTGGTGCGCACCGAGGGCGATTTCTTCGCGCAGGACGCGGAGAAGATGCTCAAGGCCACCGAGAAGTACCACGCCACCTACCCGGTCGACGAGACCCAGGGCGACAAGAGCGGTGGCAGCAGCGACGACAGCGGCTCCACGCCGCCGGGCGACAGCGGCACGCCCTGACGGTCAGCGGGCGCGGCGGCGCCGCGCCTCCTTCGGATCCAGCACCAGCGGCCGGTAGATCTCCACCCGGTCGCCGTCGCGCAGCGCTTGCCCAGGCGGCACGCGCTTGCCGAAGATGCCCAGCCGCTGCGGATCGACGAGCGCTGCGTCGTCGCCCAGGTCGATCGCGGCGATCGCATCGGCCACGGTAGCCCCTGCAGCGAGCGCCAGCCGCTTGAGCAGCATGCGCTGCGGCAGCGCCAGCACCACTTCCACCACGATCTCAGCCATACGTGCGCTGCGCCTCGCGGCTGAAGTCCTCGACCATCTTCGTCGCCAGCCCCTGGAAGCCGAGCTTGATCGCCGAAGCGCCCAGGCCCACGTAGTCGAAATCCAGCGCGAAGGCGATCTTGCAGCCGTGCTCGCCCAGCGCAATGAACTCCCACAACCCGTCCAGGCTGCGGAACGGCCCTTCCACCAGTTGCATGTGCAGGCGCCTGGGCGGCTCGGTGGTGTTGCGGGTGGTGAAGCTCTGCTTCAGGCCGGCGAACTTGAGGTCCAGCCGCGCCACCAGCACGTCGCCCTCGCGCTCGAGCACCTGCGCGCCGGCACACCAGGAGAAGCGCTTTGGGTATGCTTCCACATCGTTGACCAGATCGAACATTTGCGCCGGCGTGTAGTTGACCAGGGCGCTTCGTCGGATTTCGATCACGGGTACCTCATTCATCATTCGGGTGCGACGGCTTCCGGCGCATCCGCAAGGGCGCAAGTCTAGCGGACATGGCAAAAGCGAAGGACAAGGACAAGCACGCCGGCGGCACCATCGCGCTCAACAAGCGCGCGCGCCACGAGTACCACATCGACCAGCGCTACGAGGCCGGCATTGCGCTGCAGGGCTGGGAACTCAAGGCGCTGCGCGCCGGCCGGATCAATTTCGGCGACGGCTACGCGGTGGTGCTCAAGGGCGAGATCTTCCTGGTCGGCACCTCGATCCCGCCGCTGATCAGCGCCTCCACCCACGTGATCGCCGAGGACCGGCGCACGCGCAAACTGCTGCTGCACAAGCAGGAGATCGACCAGTTGATCGGCGCGGTCGAGCGCAAGGGCTACACGCTGGTGCCGATCGCGATGTACTGGAAGGGCAACAAGGTCAAGGTCGAGATCGGCCTGGCGCGCGGCAAGCAGGCACACGACAAGCGCGATGCCGAGAAGGAGCGCGACTGGCAGCGCGAGAAACAGCGCACCATGCGCGCCCACAACCGCGAGGCCTGAACGGCTGCCGCCGGGTGCATTGAAGCGCGCGACGCCGGCCCCATATACTTGTCCGACTGACCAGCTCAGATCTTCCCCGGGGGTGTCCTGGCTTCGACGGGGGTAGTGAGATGGCTTGGTGCATGCCGAGGGGGCAGCTTTCCTCGTAAATCCAGCCGCAAACTCATAGTTGCCAACGACGACAACTACGCTCTGGCCGCTTAAGGCCTAGCCCCGAACCCACTTGTGCCTGTGCTCGTGGATGTAGGGTCATCATCACAGGATCGCCCGAAGCCGCCGCCTGTCGGTCAGGGTCAAATCAAGCAGGCTGGTCCTTCGGCGCGCTTCGCACACCGTGCTGCCGCGGGACGAGATCCAACGGTGGGCTAAGCATGTAGTACCGGGCGTCAAGCGCCTTCGGACGCGGGTTCGACTCCCGCCACCTCCACCAATCGAACAAAAGGCCGGAACCGGGTTCCGGCCTTTTTGTTTGTTCAGCTCAGGAGCCGGCGGCGCTATTCGCCGTGGATGCCGCCGCGGGTCAGCGCGGTCGGGTCGAGCAGCTGCTTGAGTTCGTCCTTCGACAGGCCGGTGGTTTCCAGCGCCACGTCCATGATCGGGCGCTTCTCCTTGTAGGCCTGCTTGGCGGTGGCGGCGCCCTTCTCGTAGCCGATCACCGGATTCAACGCGGTGACCAGGATCGGATTCATCGCCAGCGCCTGGTTGACACGCTCGCGGTTGACCTTGAAGCCGGCGATGGCCTTGTCCGCCAGCAGCCGGCTGACGTTGCCCAGGATGTCGATCGACTGCAGCAGGTTGTAGGCGATCATCGGCAGCATCACGTTGAGCTGGAAATTGCCCGACTGCCCGCCGAGGGTGATCGCTGCGTCGTTGCCGATCACCTGCGCGGCCACCATCGCGGTGGCTTCCGGGATCACCGGGTTGACCTTGCCCGGCATGATCGAGGAACCGGGCTGCAGCGCAGGCAGCTCGATCTCGCCGAGGCCTGCCAGCGGGCCGGAGTTCATCCAGCGCAGGTCGTTGGCGATCTTCATCAGCGCCACGGCGAGCGTCTTGAGCGCGCCGGAGAGTTCCACCGCGGCGTCCTGCGCCGCCATGCCTTCGAAGAAGTTATCCGCCGACTCGAAGCGCACGCCAGTCAGGGTTTTCAGCTCGCGCGCGACCGCCAGACCGAACTTGGGATCGGCATTGATACCCGTGCCCACCGCGGTGCCGCCCTGTGGCAGGCGGCGCATGCGTTTCAGCGCGTCCTCGATGCGCTCGATGGACGAGCCGATCTGCGCCGCCCAGCCGGACAGTTCCTGGCCGAAGGTCACCGGCATGGCGTCCATCAAATGGGTACGGCCGGTCTTGGGCACGTTCTTCAGCTCGCGCGCACGCTTCTCGATGGCCTTCTTCAGATGCTTCAGCGCCGGCAGCAGGCGCTCGCTGGTCGCCAGCGTGGCGCTCACGTGGATCGCCGTGGGGATGACGTCGTTGGAGCTCTGGCCATAGTTGACGTGGTCGTTGGGGTGCACCTTGGCGCCGCCCTGCGCGGCCAGATGGGCGATCACCTCGTTGGCGTTCATGTTGGTGCTGGTGCCGGAGCCGGTCTGGAACACGTCGATCGGGAACTGTGCGTCGTACCGCCCCTCGGCCACCGCCAGCGCCGCCTTGCGGATCGCTGTCGCCTGCCCTTTCTTCAGATGCCCCAGCGCCAGGTTGGCGGACGCCGCGGCGGCCTTGATCAGACCCAGCGCGCGGATGAAGTCGCGCGGCAGGGCGAGTCCGGAGATCGGGAAGTTGTCGATCGCGCGCTGGGTCTGCGCGCCGTACAACGCATCGACAGGCACCTTCAGTTCGCCCATGCTGTCGTGTTCGGTGCGGTACTCGGCCATCGCGCGCTCCTTGGGTGTGGGGAAGGCGCCACTATAGGCCGGCCGGCATCGGCGCGGCGGCAATGTAAAATGCCGCGTTTCCCCTTGCCGGAACCCAAGCCGATGTCCACCCACGCCCTTACCGCCCTGTCGCCGCTGGATGGCCGTTATGCCGGCAAGGTCGAGGCGCTGCGCCCGATCTTCAGCGAATTCGGCTTGATGCACCGGCGCGTGCAGGTGGAGATCGAATGGCTGCTGGCGCTGGCCGCCGAAGGCGCCATCGTGGAACTGCCGCCCTTCTCCGGCGGCCAGGTCGACCAGCTGCGCGCCATCGCCAACGGCTTCAGTGTTGCCGACGGCGAGCGCGTGAAGGCGATCGAGGCCACCACCAACCACGACGTCAAGGCGATCGAGTACTTCATCAAGGAGCGCATCGGCGCCGACCCGGCGCTGGCGCAGGCGAAGGAGTTCGTGCACTTCGCCTGCACCAGCGAGGACATCAACAACCTGTCCTACGCGCTGATGCTGCGCGATGCGCGCGAGGGCGTGCTGTTGCCGATGTTCGACCGCCTCATCGCGCGCCTGCGCGAGATGGCGCACGCCAATGCCGGCCTGCCGATGCTCTCGCGCACGCACGGCCAGACCGCCTCGCCGAGCACGCTGGGCAAGGAACTGGCCAACGTGGTGGCACGCCTCGAGCGCCAGCGCACGCAACTCGCGGCGGTGGAAATTCCGGGCAAGATCAACGGCGCGGTGGGCAACTACAACGCCCATGCGATCACCTACCCCGAGCTCGACTGGCGCGCGTTCTCGCGCCGGTTCGTCGAGAGCCTCGGGCTGGACTACAACGCCTACACCACGCAGATCGAGCCGCACGACGGCGTGGCCGAGTACTGCGACGCGGTGCGCCGCGCCAACATCATCCTGATCGACCTGGCACGCGACATCTGGGGCTACATCTCGCTGGGCTACTTCAGGCAGGCGCTGAAGGCCGGCGAGGTCGGCTCGTCGACCATGCCACACAAGGTCAACCCGATCGATTTCGAGAATGCCGAGGGCAACTTCGGCCTGGCCAATGCGCTGCTCGGCCACTTCGCGGAGAAGCTGCCGATCAGCCGCTGGCAGCGCGACCTCACCGACTCGACCGTGCTGCGCGCGCTGGGCACCGCCTTTGGCCACACGCTGGTGGCGCTGGAGTCGCTGCAGAAGGGTCTGGGCAAGCTGACCGTGAACGCCGACCGGCTGGCGGCGGACCTGGATGCGAGCTGGGAAGTGCTGGCCGAGGCCGTGCAAACGGTGATGCGCCGCTACGGCCTGCCCGAACCCTACGAGCAGTTGAAGGCGCTGACCCGCGGCCAGGGCATCACGCGCGATTCCATGCGCCAGTTCATCAGCGGCCTGGACCTGCCCGCAGAGGCGCGGCAGCGGCTGCTGGAACTCACGCCGGGCGGCTACATCGGCCTGGCCGAAACACTGGCCAGGGACATCTGACCAAAGGCGCGGCCTGACCTCGTCACGCTTGCCGCGTCATCGCGCGGGGGGCATGCTGGCGCGATGAAGACTTCGGTGCCTACGGCTGCGGAACTTGCGATCCTGCGCGTGCTCTGGCGCGACGGCCCGTCCACCGTGCGCGACGTCCACGAAGCGGTCTATGGCGACACGGAGACCGGTTACACCAGCGCGCTCAAGCTCATGCAGAACATGCTGGCGAAGGGACTGGTGACCCGCGCCGAGGATGCCCGCCAGCACGTCTACGCCGCTGCGGTGTCGGAACGCCCCACGCTGAATCGGCTGGTACGCGGATGGATGGACAGCGCATTTGCCGGATCGTCGCTTGCGCTGGCGATGCAGGCGCTCGACGCGCGCCCCGTGCCGCCGGAGGAACTGGCGCAGCTCAAGGCGATGATCCGCAAGCTCGAAGGCAAGCCGTGAGCTTCTTCACCCTCGCCTACCTCGCCCGCCTCGAACTCTGGTGGCTGGTGGCGGCCTGCGTGCAAGGTGGCCTGGTGTTGGCCTCCTGGTATGCGTGGGACCGGGCGACAGCCGGTGCGACGGCAGCTTCACGGCACCGGCTGGCCTGCCTCCACTTCGTGGCCCTGGGCGTGCTGCCGGCGGGAACGGTGGCGATCCTGCATGGGACGGTCGCCGGCATGGGCATGGCGCCACCGCACGGGTCGCCGGTGACCGAACTGCCCGCGCTGATGGCAGGCTACCGCGCATCGCTCTGGCTGGCCCTGGCATGGGCGCTGCCGTGGGTCGCGGGCATCGCCGCGATGGCCTGGAGACTGGCACGGGACACCCGCCGGATCACCCGGCTGTCCTGTGGGCCGGCGCCTGCAGCCTGGATCGAAACCGTGCATAGGCTGGTACAGGACCATGCCGGCGTGAGACTCCCCGAAGTGCGCGTCGCGAACGTCGCCACGCCACAGGTCGTCGGCGTCTGGCGCCCCGTGCTGCTGGTGCCGCGCGGGCTGCCCCACCACCTGCCGGTCGACGAATGGAAAGCGGTGCTGCTGCACGAACTGGCGCACGTGCAGCGCCGCGATTTCAGCTGGAATCTGCTGCAGCGGCTCGCACTGGCACTGCTCTGGTTCCACCCGGCGGCCTGGCGGTTGTACCGCCAGGTATCGCGCGAACGGGAAGCCTGTTGTGACGAACTGGCGGTACGCCACGGCGCATCGACCGCGGCGCTTGCGCGCGCGCTGGTGCGGCTGGCGGAAAACCATGCGCAGCCGGCTACCGGCATGCCGATTTCTACGCGCAGCGATCTCGGCACGCGCGTCCATCGCCTGCTGGGCTCGGCACCTCGGGGGCTGCCTCCCCTGCGCTGTCGTGTCGCGGCTACGACCGTATCGGCCTGCTGTCTGCTGGCGCTGGGCGCCGGGCGGTTGGGACTCACGGACCCCGCGCTGGCCGATCTCTGTCGCGCCAGCGCCTTCGGGCCGACGCTCGTCGTCGATGCCCATGACGATGCCGGCTCGTTCATGCTGCGCATCCGCCATGGGCGCGTCCTCGGCGCATCGTTGGGACATCAGCCGCTGCCCCGCGACCGCATCCGGCAGCAGGGCGACCGCGTCACGCTGCTCGATCCGGCGCAGTCGCCGATGCTCGCCCTGATCGTGACGCCGCAGGGAAGGATCGAGTGGGAGAACCGGCGCTGATCGGCGATTGACAACATACGACGAGCGTCGTACAAGTTCTACGACAACCATCGTATGGAGATGCGCCATGCAGTCGACCTCCCCCGCCCGCTGCCTGATTCCGGCTGGCGCTTTCGTACTGGCCGGACTACTCGCGCTACCGGCACAGGCAGCTGTCGATTCAGCCGGAGCGACCAAGGTTTTTGGCGAAGCCAGGGCAATCTGCACACGCGATGCCGGTTCGTTGTGGGGCAAGACCTTGTGCGGCCCGATGCTGCTGGTCGACCCGACAGACCGCTCGCTCGCCGCCAATCAGCCCGATGCCGGTGGCGTCCTGAAGCGCTCTGGCCCCGTATTCACCGGTACGTTGCCATCGACGGTCGTGCTCGCCAACACGTCGATCAGTTGGTCGGGCACGCGTTGGAGCGAGATCCTCTGGCCGCTGCCCGATGACACCCAGCAACGCCAGGTGACGCTCGCGCACGAGATGTTCCATCGTATCCAGCCGGCATTGGGCATGAGTTGGCCCGAGGGCGACAACCGGCAGTTGGACACCATGCAGGGGCGCTATCTGCTGCAGCTGGAGTGGCGCGCCCTGGCGAGAGCCCTGCGTGCCCGGACCACCACCGATCGCACGACCGCCGTCGCCGACGCCCTGCTGTTCCGGCGCGAACGCTACCGTCGTTTCCCGAACGCGGCGGCCAATGAAGCCCGGCTCGAATGGAACGAGGGCGTGGCCGAATACACCGGCGTGCGCCTGGGACTGACGACGCCACAGGCCCGGATCGACTACGCGTTGCGGGATCTCTCCACGTTCGTATCGGCGCCGAGCTACGTCAGGTCCTTCGCCTATGCGACCGGCCCAGCCTACGGCCTGCTGCTGGACCAGGCCGATCCCGCATGGCGGCACAAGCTGGGCTCCGGCCAGCGGCTGGATCAGCTGCTCGCGTCGGCGTTGCAGTTGAAACCCCCAGCCTTCGCCACGCTGCAGGCCCGCGAGAAGGTCTATGACGACGGCAGCCTGTACGCCAGCGAGCTGCAGCACGATCGCAAGAAGCGCGCGCAACTCGCCGCGCTGAAGGCCCGGCTCGTCGATGGCCCCGTGCTTACCCTGCCGCTAAAGCACAGCAACTACCAGTTCAAACCGCAGACGCTGCTTCCGCTGGGCGATTTCGGCACGGTGTATCCGACCCTTCGCCTGGTCGACGACTGGGGTGTGCTGGAGGTCGATGGCGACGCCTTGATGGGCCGGCATGTCGCGGTCGTTTCGGCGACGGGATTCGATGCGTCGAGCCTGAAGGGCGCGGGCTGGCACTTGAGCCTGAACAAGGGTTGGGTGATCGTGCCCGGGGCACGCAAGGGCGATCTTCTGGTCAAGCGCACCGACGACGCAGAGCATTGAAGCCGAAGCGTGGTACCGGTTGGCGGCACATCGAGGTGCCGAAGACGTTGCCAAGCCGGGCCTGGATCGACCCCTCTCCCACCAGGAGAGGGGTCTGGTCCTGCAACTGCATGGTCGGCCTCAGGCCGCCGCGGTCGCCCGCCGTGCGAGCCCTTCGGCGTCCATCACCTCCTGTACCGCCGGTCGCTCGAGCATGCGGTGCTGGAACGCCTGAATCGCCGGGAAGTCGGACAGGTCCAGGTCCACGTGGCGCGCCCAGTTGGTCACGGTGAACAGGTAGGCGTCGGCCGCCGTGAAGTGGTCGCCGAGCAGCCACGGGTGCGTGGCCAGCGCGCTTTCGAGCACCGCGTAGCGCTTGCGCAGGTACTCCTTGCGCTCCTGCCGCGTGGCGTCGGGCGTATCCGGCTTGAACAGCGGGCTGTAGGTCTTGTGGATCTCGGAGTTGATGTAGCCGAGCACTTCCTGCAGGCGGTAGCGCGCCAGCGTGCCGTTGGCGGGCGCCAGGCCCGAAGCGGGCTTGAGGTCGGCCAGGTACTGCACGATCGCCGGACCCTCGGTGAGCAGTTGGCCGTCGTCCAGTTCCAGCGCGGGCACGTAGCCCTTGGGATTGATCGCCAGGAAATCGGCGCCGTCCTCGGTGCGCTTGGTCTTGCCGTCGACCTTCACCAGCTTGAGGTCGATGCCGGCCTCGCGCGCCACGATGTGCGGGGAAAGCGAGCAGGCGCCGGGCATGTAGTAGAGCTTCATGGGTCACTCCTTTGGGTGGGGAACGTGTCTTGCGACGACGTTCATGCATCCTAGCCTCGGAAGTAACCAATGGATACCACCTAACCATGGATTAGTGCGAAAATGTGGTATCCCCGCGGTTACCGCGTGCACGAGGAAAACCCGCCATGGGCCTGCCATTGCGCAAGAGCAAGGTTGCCGCGCCGCCGCCGGCGTGCCCGCTTACCGAGAGCCTGGCACTGCTGCGCGGCGCCTGGGCGCCCAACGTGATCTGGTACCTGAGCGCCGAACCGCGGCGTTTCGGCGAGCTGCGCCACGACATCCCGCGCATCTCGGCGCGCGTGTTGAGTGCGCGGCTGCGCGAGCTCGAATCGCGCGGGCTGGTGACGCGGCGGGTGCTGGACACCTCGCCGCCATCGGCCGAGTACGCATTGACCCCGCTGGGCCGCGAACTGCTGCCCGCCATCGAGGCGCTGGCCCGCGTGGGGCGCAAGCTGATCGACCAGTGGGAACTGGGGAAGGCCGCGCCGCGTGTGCGAACCAAGGCACGCAAGGCGGCCTAGCGGCGAGGCGTTCATCGGCCTGGCCCGGCGGTGCGGACTGGCCGATGAAGCCGCGATACGGCGGCGCCTCGTAGGGTGGGCTTCAGCCCACCGTGGGCGTGCGACTAGGGCTGGTGGGTTGAAGCCCACCCAGCGCATGCAGCCCAGCGTACTGTGTTGGTCGGCGCCTGCGGGGAAAGGCGCCCCGCAGGCTTCAACCGGCCGCCGCGGCGACCTGCTGCCCGAGCGCGGACGACCCCTGCTCCACATCGTCCGATCCCTCGTTGACCCCCTCGAACAGGAACGTCGACAGGTAGCGCTCGCCGGTGTCAGGCAGCATCGCCAGCACCACCGAGCCCTCCGGCGCGCTCCTGGCCACTTCCAGCGCCGCGGCGAGCGTGCCGCCGGAGGACAGGCCGACGAAGATGCCTTCCTGCTGCGAGAGCGCACGCGACGTGTCGCGCGCCACCGTGTCGTCGACGGTCAACAGTTGGTCGACCACCTTGCGGTTGAGCACCGCCGGCACGAAGTCGGGCGTCCAGCCCTGGATCTTGTGCGGCTGCCATTCCTTGCCGCCGAGCAGCGAGGCGCCCGCCGGCTCCGCGCCAATGACCTTCACCTCGGGGCGCGCCACCTTGAGCACCTCGCCCACGCCGGTCAGCGTGCCGCCGGTGCCCCAGCCGCTGACGAAGTAGTCCAGCCGGCGGCCGGCGAAATCGGCGAGGATCTCCGCCGCGGTGGTCTGGCGGTGATAGGCCGGGTTGGCCGGGTTCTCGAACTGTCGGGCGAGGAACCAGCCATGCTTCTTCGCCAGCTCCGCCGCCTTCTCGACCATGCCTGTGCCGCGCGCCGCTGCCGGGGTCAGCACGACCTTGCCGCCGTAGGCGCGGATCAGCTTGCGCCGCTCGATCGAGAAGGTCTCGGTCATCACCGCCACGAACGGGTAGCCGCGCGCGGCGCACACCGCCGCCAGCGCCACGCCGGTGTTGCCGGAGGTCGCCTCCACCACGGTCTGGCCGGGCTTCAGGTCGCCGCGCTGCTCGGCGTCCAGGATGATCGCCAGCGCCAGGCGGTCCTTCACCGAGCCGGCCGGATTGAAGGCCTCCACCTTGACGTAGAGCTCGACGTTTTTTGGGGCAAGCCGGTGCAACTTGACGATCGGCGTGCGGCCGATGGTGTCGAGGATGCTGTCGTAGATCATGGAAGTGCTCCTTCGGATAGGTGCCGGCGTTCACGCCGGCGCGGGTAGTTCAGGCCTGGTGGAGCGCGGCGAGCACACCGTCCTGGTGCCTCGCCGGGCGGACGCGGGCGGCCCTGCCCGCATCGCCGATGTCGTGGACCGTCGCACCCAGCGGCGGTGCCCCGAACCACGCCAGCGAACCGGCCAGCGCGGCGACTTCGCCGAGTATCAGCAGTGCAGGTGAATGGACCGCATGGGCGGCGGCGCGTTCGACCAGTTGCGCCAGCGTGCCGGTGACCACGCGCTGCTCCGCGCGCGAACCGTTCTCCACTAGGGCGAACGGCGTGGAAGGTGAGCGACCGTGTTCGAGCAGCCGCGACTGCAGGCCGGCCAGTTCGCCCACGCCCATGTAAACCGCCAGCGTCTGCCGTTCATGGGCCAGCGCGGCCCAGTCCAGCGTGTCGTGCGAGGCCTGGCAGTGCCCGGTCAGCAGGCGCACCGACTGCGCATGGTCGCGGTGGGTCAGCGGCACGCCGGCGTAGGCGGCGCAGGCCAGCGCGGCAGTGATGCCGGGGACCACCTCGTAGCCGATGCCGTGGGCGCGCAGGAACTCGAGCTCCTCGCCGCCGCGGCCGAACACGAACGGATCGCCGCCCTTCAGCCGCACCACCCGGCGCCCTGCGCTGGCGTGCTCGAGCATCAGGCGATGGATCTGCTCCTGCGTGGCATGGTGGTTGCCGGCCTGCTTGCCGACCTCGATGCGCTCGGCGTCGCGCCGCGCGAGCGCCAGCACCTCGGCACTGACCAGGCGGTCGTGCAGGATCACGTCCGCCTCGTTGAGTGCGCGCAGGCCGCGCAGGGTCAGCAGGCCAGGATCGCCGGGGCCAGCCCCGACCAGCACGACCGTTCCCGCGGTGGCGGCCGGTTCGCCGGCCAACGCCTGCTCTGCCGCAGCACGCGCCTCGGCCTCCCGGCCCTGGCGCAGCAGCGCCGCGACCGGTCCCGCAAACAGGCGCTCGTAGTAGCTCCGCCGCGCCGCCGGCTGCGGGAAGCGCAGGCGGATGCGCGGGCGCAGCCGTGCGGCCAGCGCGGCCAGCGCGCCCAGCGAATGATCCAGCAGGGTTTCCAGACGCTCGCGCAGCAGCCGCGCCAGCATCGGTGCCTGGCCGCCGCTGGAGATGGCGATAGTCAGCAGTGCGCGGTCGATCACCGCCGGGACGTGGAAAGTGGACAGTTGCGCGTCGTCCACGACGTTCACAAACAACCGCCGCAAGCCTGCCAGTTCGGCGATCAACGCGTTGGTCGCGCGATCGGACGTGGCCGCCACCACCAGCCAGATGCGGTCCAGCCAGCTTTCGCGGAAGGCCTCGGGACGGTGGGCGATGCGCCCCTGCTCCACCCAGCCGCGGAGCATCGGCGTCAACTGCGGCGCGTTCACCGTCACCTGCGCTCCGGCGTCCAGCAACGCGGCCACCTTGCGCTCGGCCACGGCGCCACCGCCCACCACCAGCACGGCGCGGCGGGAAAGGTCGGCGAACAACGGGTAAAGCTTCAAGGCGGCGGACCTGGGCGATGGGGTCTGGTCACGCTAGGTGGCGCCCGCGCGGGCGGCAAATGATTTGTCGCCGGCCGCTTATGCGCAGGCGTTATGTTGACGCCGCGCGTCGTATATTCCTTGACACGACAATGCATTGGACGTATAGACGTCCAAATATGAAGACCTACGACGCCCCGACCGGAGGGCGGGTGCGTGCTCCCGAGCGATGTATCCGTGCGCCGTCCGCATCCACCCCTCCCACCGAACGAACACGGATACCCCGCCATGACGCTGGTCCAACTCCGCTACCTGGTCGCGATCGCCGACGCCGGCCTCAACATCACCCTGGCCGCCGAGCGCGTGCATGCCACCCAGCCCGGCCTCAGCAAGCAACTGAAGCAGCTTGAGGACGAGCTCGGCTTCAAGCTGTTCGTGCGCAAGGGCAAGAGCCTGGACGCGGTGACCCACGCCGGCCGCCAGGTACTCGACCGCGCACGCGTGGTGCTGGCCGAGGCCGCGAACATCCGCGCCATCGCCGCCAACCTTCGCAACGAGGCGCACGGCGAACTGCGCATTGCCACCACCCACACCCAGGCGCGCTTCGCGCTGCCCGCCTCGATCGCCGCGCTCAACCTGGCCTATCCGCAGGTGAGCGTGCACCTGCAGCCCGGCCAGGATGCCGACGTGCTGGCGCAACTGGACGCCGGCCGCGTGGACATGGCCGTGATCAGCACGGCAGGCGCGCCGCCGTCCACCGGCATCGCCCTGCCCGCCTACCGCTGGCATCGCGTGGTCGTCGCGCCGACGGGCCACGCCCTGGCGCGGCGCGCGCTGCCGCCGACGCTGGCCGAGCTCGCGGCCGAGCCGCTGATCAGCTACGACTCCTCGCTCAAGCCGGAATCCTCGCTGCGGCGCGTATTCGAAACAGCGGGCTTCGAGCCGCAGATCGCGATGACCGCCGGCGACGCGGATCTCATCAAGACCTACGTGCGTGCCGGACTCGGCATCGGCGTGCTGGCTGAAATGGCCATGCTGGCGGCCGATGCGGACCTGCACGTGCTGCCGGCCGACCACCTGTTCCCGCAGTGCACGACCTGGATCGTGCTGCGGCGGGAAGCAGTGGTGCGGGAGTTCGTGCTGGAATTCATCGGCCAGTTCGCGCCGCACCTGGATCGACGGGACGTGGCGCGCGCGTTGGCCGGGGACGAGGCTGCCGCCGGATGGCCCCAAGCGCCGCACTGGCGCGAGCGGTCGGTCGCGCTTCCGGACGCTGCCTAAGCTCTTGCTCCCTCCCCTTTTGAGGCGAGAGTCGGGGTCAGGGCGGGGCTCGCGAAAGTGCTGCTGACCCAAGCTCGGCCCAAAACTTTTGTTCCCGGGAGATTCAACGGCTGCTCACCTAGCCTCCCGCGAGCCCCGGCTCCTCACCCCAACCCTCGCCCCGGAGGGGAGAGGGAGCAAAGCGGCTTACGGTGCCTTTGCCGGATGCCGCTCGCGCAGGATCTGCACCACGTCGGGGAAGGAAAACCAGTCGGGGATCTCGGTGCCCTCGCGCAGATGCCGCCGCAGTTCGGTGCCGGAGATGTCGCGCACTTCGTCGGTGACAGCCACTTCGGTCGACGGGACGTAGGTATCGCGGTTGACCACGTAGACCATCGCCGGGAACGGCACGACGCGGATGCCAAGTTCCGCCTGGTGCTTTTCGAGCAACTGCTGCGCTTCGTAGGGGCCATAGAAGGGCTTGCCGCTGGCATCCTTGCCTGGCCCGGCATGGTCGCGCCCGACGATGAAATGGCTGGCGCCGTAGTTCTGCCGGATGATCGCGTGCCACAGCGCCTCGCGCGGGCCGCCCATGCGCATGGCCAGCGGCAGCAGCGAGAGCCTGGCGTGACCCTCGGGATAGTGCGAAAGCAGCGCGCGATAGCACTGCACGCGGGTGCGGTAGTCGACGTCGTCCGGCTTGGTGCGCCCGACCGAGGGTTGGATCAACAGCCTGGCGCCGACCTGCTCGGCCGCGCGCAGGGTCAGTTCGCGGTGCGCCCGATGCATCGGGTTGCGCGTCTGGAAGGCCACGATGCGGTCCCAGCCATTGGCCTCGAACCAGGCACGCAGGCTTAGCGGGGTGTCCCGCAGTTCCGGAAAGTCCTCGTGCGCCGGCGGCTGGATGCCGCGCACGCGGCCGCCGAGGTAGACCGGTCCGGTGCGGTCGAGCAGTTCGGCCACGCCCGGGTGTGCGCGGTCGCTGCTGCCGAACACCTGCTTCGCTTCATGCAGGCGGTCGGGCCAGTAGATGTCGTGCACTTCCAGAACCGCCAGCGGCGTGCCCCGCCCATCGCGCAACACCACCTCGCTGCCGTAGGAAAGGCCGGCCGAGAAAGCCTCGCTCACGTCCAGCGTGATCGGCATCGGCCACAGCGTGCCATCGGACAGCCGCATGGCCTCGACCACGCCGTTGTAGTCGTTGCGGCCGAGGAACCCCTCCAGCGGCGAGAAGGCGCCGCTGAGCAGCAGTTCGAGATCACACAGCTGGCGCGTGTCGAGCTCCAGCGACGGCAGGTTGCCGCAGCGGCTCCCGAGTGCGTCGGCTTCCTCGGGCGGCAGGTACAGATCCTTGAGCACCCCGCCGTGCGGGGCGACCAGCCGGCCGGTGACACCCGTGTCGTCAGCGAGGGCAGTCATGCTCATGTCCATCATCCTCCGTTCGCTCGACATCCCAAGGCTAGTCCAAGGCTCAGGCGATATTGTGCAGGCCGCATTCACGCGTCAGGCCAAAGAAGCGCGTGTCGTCCGGATCCATGCCCGGCTCCCAGCGGTGGCTGGTGTGCACGTCGCCGATGGAGGTGTAGCCCTGGTCCCACAGCGGGTGGTACGGCAGGCCGTGGCGCTTGAGGTACATGCCCACGTCGCGGTCGCTCCAGTCGGCCAGCGGATGGAACTTCCAGCGGTCGCCGCGGTGCTCGGCGAAGCCGACCCCGGCGCGCGTGCGCGTCTGGCTGCGGCGCAGGCCGGCGAACCAGCCCACCGCACCGAGCTCGGCCAGCGCACGCTGCATCGGTTCGACCTTGCGCATCTGGTTGTAGCGCTCGATGCCCTCCACGCCCTGCTCCCACAGGCGGCCATGGCGTGCCTCCATCCAGGCCGGACTCACCGCCGCGCGATAGACCTTCAGGTTGAGCCTGAGCCGCGCGGTGAGCTCGTCGACGAAGCGGTAGGTTTCCGGAAACAGGTAACCGGTGTCGATCAGCACCACCGGGATGCGCGGGCGCTGCCGGCTCACCATGTGCAGCGACACCGCCGCCTGCGCGCCGAAGCTGGAGGACAGCACGTGCTCGCCCGGCACGTTTTCCAGCGCCCAGGCGACGCGCGCTTCGGCGTCCAGGCCGGACAGCAGCGCGTTGATGCCGTCCAGGTCGCGGGGTGGTTGAAGAACGGGGACCGCGCTCATGCGACCACCTCGGCCGGGATCGTCCGCCGCGCCGGCGGCGGCGCCAGCACGCCGCTGCGCAGCAGGAAATCGCCGAAGCCCTCACCGGGCGCGCGTGCGGCGGCGTAGCTGGCGAACAACGGTTCGAGCGCGTCGAGGATGGCCGCCTCGTCCACGTTCTCGCGATGGACTACGTTCATGCGCTGGCCGGCAAAGTCCGCGCCCAGGCGCAGGTCGTAGCGGCCCGGTGCGCGACCGACCAGTGCGATCTCGCCGAGGTAAGGCCGCGAGCAGCCGTTGGGGCAGCCGGACAGGCGCAGCAGGATCGGCGCGTCGAGCAGGCCGTGATGTTCCAGCCGGGCCTCCAGCTTTTCCAGGATCGTCGGCAGGTAGCGCTCGCTCTCGGCCATCGCCAGGCCGCAGGTGGGCAGCGCCACGCAGGCGATCGCGTGGCGGCGGATCGCGCTCTGCCGGCGGTAGCCGTCCAGGCCGTGCGCGGCGACGATGGCGTCGATGCACTCGCGGTCGGCGGCGTCGACGTTGGCGACGATGACGTTCTGGTTGCAGGTCAGCCGGAAGTCGCCGGTGTGCGCGCGCGCCAGTTCGCGCATGCCGCTGAGCAGGCGTAGGTCGCCGCGATCGAGCAGCCGGCCGGACTCGATGTGCAGGGTGAGGTGCCAGCGGCCGTCCTCGCCCTGCAGCCAGCCGCAGCGGTCGCCGTTGTGCTCGAAGCGGAATGGCCGCGCCGGCTGCAGCGCGAAGCCAAGGCGCCGTTCCAGTTCGGCCACGAAGGCGTCCGTGCCGCGATGGTCGAGCGTGTACTTCAGCCGCGCGTGCCTGCGCTCGCGGCGGTCGCCCCAGTCGCGCTGGATCGCGATCACCTGCTCGGCCGCCTCGCGCAACTGCTCCGCCGTGACGAAGCCGATCACCTCGCCCAGCCGCGGATACGTGGACGGATCGCCGTGGGTGGCGCCCATGCCGCCGCCGACGGCCAGGTTGAAGCCGGCCAGCCGACCGTTCTCCTCGATGGCGATCAGGCCCAGGTCCTGCGCGAACACGTCGATGTCGTTGAGCGGCGGGATGGCCAGGCCGATCTTGAACTTGCGCGGCAGGTAGGTGCGGCCGTACAGCGGCTCGGGCTCCGGCTCGCCGACCAGCTTTTCGCCGTCCAGCCACAGCTCGTGGTAGGCGCTGGTCTGCGGGGCGAGTTCGGCCGACAGCTTCGCCGCCCAGGCGTAGGCCTCGGCATGCACGGAGGAACGCTCCGGCAACGGCGTGGCCACCACGTTGCGCAACACGTCGCCGCAGGCGGCGATGGTGCTGGCCATGGCGTGGTTGATCGCCGCGATGGTGCATTTCAGGTCGTGCTTGAGGATGCCGTGCCACTGGAAGGTCTGGCGCGTGGTGATGCGCAGGCCGCTGCTGGCGTATTCGGTGGCGAGCCGGTCGAACACCAGCCATTGCGCCGGCGTGACCACGCCGCCCGGCAGCCGCGCGCGCAGCATGAAGGCGTACAGCGGTTCGAGCTTCTGCTTGCGGCGCTCCTCGCGCAGGTCGCGGTCGTCCTGCTGGTAGCTGCCATGGAACTTCAGCAGTTTGGTGTCGGCCTCGCTGATCGCGCCGGTGACGGCATCGGCCAGGCCTTCGGCGATGGAGCCGCGCAACTGGCGGCTCCGGTCCTTGATGTGTTCGAGTTCGGAAAGCTCGGATGCCATGTCAGTACACGTCGCGGGCGTAGCGGCCCTGGGTGAGGAGGTCGGCGAGCCAGGACTTGGCATCGTCGGGGGAATGGCCGCCGTGCGCCACGGCGATGTCGATGAGCGCGGCATGGACGTCCCTGGCCATGTGGTTGGCGTCGCCGCAGACGTACAGGTGCGCGCCTTCCTGCAGCCAGGCGTAGAGTTCCCGGCCCTGCTCGCGCAGGCGGTCCTGGACATAGGTTTTTCGCGCATCCTGCGCAAAACCCCGCCCATCCATGGGCGGACTCTTCACAAAAGCCCCGCTTCCATCGCGCGAGAAGGCGAGGTCGAGGCGATGCAGCGCGCCGCTCTTCAGCGCGTCCTGCCATTCGACCTGGTAGAGGAAGTCGCGGGTGAAGTGGCGATTGCCGAACACCAGCCAGTTGCGGCCGCGCGCGCCGGTCTCGCGGCGGTCCTGCACGAAGGCGCGGAACGGCGCCACGCCGGTGCCGGGGCCGATCATGATGACGTCGCGCGCGTCGTCGGCCGGCAGGCGGAAGCGGTCGTTGGATTCGATGAACACCGGCACCGTGGCGTCTTCTTGCACCGCCGAGAGGAAGGTCGAGGCCGCGCCCCAGTGCGGCGTGCCGAAGGCCTCGTACTCGACTCGTGCGACGGTAAGGTGAACCTCCTCCTCGCCCACCGCGCGCGGGCTGGACGCGATCGAATAGAGCCGCGGCGTGAGCGGGCGCAGCGCGGCGACCAGGTCTTCCGCGCGCCAGGCGGCGCGGTAGCGGCGCAGCAGGTCGATCGGCTGATGGCGGTCCAGCAGCTCGGCGAACGCGGCGGCGTTCTCCTTGCGCAGCACGCGCATCAGGTCGGCGTGGCCGCTTGCGGCAGCCTGCGCGGCGACGAAGCCGCGGGTGAGCCGGGTCAGTTCGCGTTCGCGCCCGAGCCATTGCGCCAGCGGCAGCGTGCGGCCCTGGTGGGCAACCTCCCGCTCGCCGTCCAGGCGCAGCGCCTGCAGCCAGTCCTGGACCAGCGCGGGCGGGTTGGTCGGCCAGATGCCGATGGCGTCGCCCGGCGCGTAGCGCAGGCCGGAGCCTTCCAGCGACAGCTCCAGATGATGCACGGCGCGTTCGCTGTCGCGCGAGACGATGCGCTGGTTGGCAAGCACGGTGGCAGCGAACGGCTGCTCGCGCGAATGCGTGGCGCGGCTGGGCAAGGCGTGCACGGTGGCGCTGCGCGCGGTGGCGGGCGTGGTGTTGCCGAGCACCTCGCGCGCCTGCTCCAGCGCCATGGCCGACCACGGCGCGGCAACCTCGTCGATGTCCACGTCGGCCTCGCCCAGCGGAGCGAAGCGCGAAGCGCCAAGCTCGGCCAGGCGCGCATCGAGCTGGCGGCCGATCGCGCAGAACTGCGGATAGCTGGAATCGCCCAGGCCGAGCACCGCGTAGTGCAGCGCAGGCAGCCGTGGCGCGCGTTTTCCGCTGATGAACTCGACCAGGCCGCGGGCATCGTCGGGCGGCTCGCCCTCGCCCTGGGTGCTGATCACCACCAGCAGGTGGGTTTCCCTGGCGAGCTCGCGCTGCGGGTAGGCATCCGCGCGCACCAGCCGCGCCGGCAGGCCCGCCGATTCGCTGCTGGCCGCGAGCTGTTCGGCCAAGCGCTTGGCGTTGCCGGTCTGGCTGCCATAGAGGATGGTCAGCCGCGGCGCGTCCGGCGCCTCCGCCGGCGCGCTGCCGGCCAGCCGCACGCCGCGCTGTGCCTGGCCGGCACGGGCGGCGCTCCAGGCTGCCACCCAGTACAGCTCCTCCGGGGCCAGCCCCTCGGCCAGCCGGGCAAGCAAGGCGGTCTTCTCCGCGTTCAGTGCGGCAGGCAGCGGCTCCGGGGCAACCAGGGCATTCACGTGGCTGAAATCCTATGGACGTCCAAACGGGATTCGGCCAATCTAGGCGGCGCCTTCGCGCTTGGGAAAGGACGCATGGGCATGTGGATATGCCGAGCCCTTATTTCTGCGTACAGCAAGCGCTGCGGATACTTCGGGCTCCCCTTCTCCCAGGCGAGCCATGCTCCCCAGCACCGAGTTCCTCACCTTCGCCGCCGTCGGCGCGCTGGCGCAGCTGGTCGATGGTGCGCTGGGCATGGCCTATGGCGTGGCCTCGGCGGCGATGCTGCTGGGGCTGGGCGTGCCGCCGGTGACCGCCACCGCCAGCGTGCACCAGGCCGAGGCGTTCACCTGCGGCGCATCCGGCCTCAGCCATTGGCTGGCCGGCAACGTGCGCTGGCCGCTGTTCTGGGTGCTGGCCATCCCCGGCGTGATCGGCGCGGTGGCCGGCGCGGCGGTCGTGGTGCACGTGCCGGCGGAGTGGATGCGCCTGGCGCTGACGCCCTACCTGCTCGGCATGGGCGTATTCCTGTTGCTGCGCGGGGCGTTCGGCCGGCTGCCCCAGGCCGACGTGCCGCGCGGCACGCCGGTGCTCGGCCTGGCCGCGGGCTTCGCCGACGCGGTGGCCGGCGGCGGCTGGAGCGCGTTGACGGTGACCACGCTGGTCGCCCGCGGCGCCACGCCGCGAATGGTGGTCGGCACCGTGCACCTGGCCAAGTGCGTGGTGAGCATCGCCGCCAGCATCAGTTTCCTGCTGCTGGTGGGCTTGAGCCACGGCATCGCCGTGCTCGGCCTGATCGCCGGCGGCGTGGTGGCTGCGCCGGTGGGCGCGATATTCGCGCGGCGCATGCCTGCGCGGTTGGCCACGGTGCTGGCGGCGGTCGCTGTGCTCGGGCTGGGCGTGAGCAACGTGGTGAAGGCTTTCGGCTAGACGCGATGTCGAGTCATGCGTGGGCGCGGCCTGCCGCCTGCGCCCGCCTTACAATGCGCGGATGACCGACAAGCTCCCCATCGAAGTGCGCGGCTCCGCGAAACAGCCGCTGGGCATGACTCCCGCACAGTTCCTGCGCGACTACTGGCAGAAGCGCCCGCTGCTGATCCGCAACGCCTTTCCCGGTTTCCAGCCGCCGCTGCAACCTGACGACCTCGGCGGCCTGGCCTGCGAGGAAGGCGCGCTGTCGCGGCTGATCGTGCACGATGAGAAGCGCGAACGCTGGTCGGTGAAGACCGGCCCGCTCGACGAAGCCGACTTCGATCGCACCCCGGACCGCAACTGGACCCTGCTGGTGCAGGACGTGGACAAGTGGGACGCCGACGTGGCGCAGTTGCTGGAGCACTTCCGTTTCCTGCCCAGCTGGCGCGTCGACGACGTGATGGTGTCCTACGCCGAGCCCGGCGGCGGCGTCGGCGCGCACGTGGACCAGTACGACGTGTTCCTGCTGCAGGGGCTGGGCCAGCGGCACTGGGCGATCAGCACCGACCCGGACGCGCCGAAGGACTTCCGCCCGGACGTCGAGCTCAAGCAACTGGTGCACTTCGAACCCACCCACGAATGGCTGCTCGAACCGGGCGACATGCTCTACCTGCCGCCCGGCGTGCCGCACGATGGCGTCGCCTTCGGCGGCCCGTGCATGACCTTCTCGATCGGCATGCGCGCGCCATCGCAGGCCGAACTGACCGGCGACCTGGCCGACTACCTCGCCGAGCGGCTGGACGAATCGCAGCGCTACACCGACCCGGATCTCGCGCCGGCGCGCGCGCCCGGCGAAATCGACGCGGACGCCCTCGCGCGCCTGCGCGCCACGCTGCCCTTCGCCGCGGCGCTGGACGAGGACAGCCTGCGCGACTGGTTCGGGCGCTTCATCACGCGCTACCGCAATGCGCAGACGCCGGCGCCGCCAGGCAAGCCGATGACCCTGCCCGCCCTGCGCAAGCGCCTGGAGGCCGGCGCGGTCGTGCTGCGCCATCCGTGGTCGCGGCTGGCGTGGAGCCGCGGCCGCCGCGATGCGATCCTGTTCGCCAACGGCCAGGCCTGGCCGGCTCCGGCCGAACTGGCCCGCCGCCTGTGCGCCGAGCGCACGCTCGCGTTCGGCCCGGTGCCTGGCGATGGCGAGCTGGAACTGCTGCTCGCGCTGCTCAACGACGGCCTGCTCGTGCTGCACAAGGCGCGCCGGTGACAGCCGACGCACCCGTACCGGGCGAGCCGCTGCCGGCCGGCAACCACGAGCAGTTGGCTGCCGCACGCCTGGCCCTGCTGGCGCAGGCCCGCCGCCAGGTGGACATCCGCCTGCCGCGCCTGGACGGCTCGCTGTACGCAGGGACGGAAGAGCTGGCCGAACTGCGCCGACTCGCCACCGGCGGGCGCGGCGCGCAGATCCGGCTGCTGCTCGGCGACCCGGCCGCCGCCCTGCGCGACGGCCACCGGTTGATCCTGCTGATGCAGCGGCTGCCGAGCGTGATCCTGGTGCGCGTGCCGGTGGACGAGATCGACCTGGGCAACCCGTCCGCGAGCCTGCTCACCGACGTCGGCGGCTACCTGTTCCAGCCGGACGCCGAACGCCCGCAGGGGCGCGCCGCGCTTGCCGACCGCCCCGGCTGGGCGCCGTTGCGCCAGCAATTCGACGAGATGTGGGAGCGCGCCGAGCGGGCGCGCATGCTGCAGCCGCTGGACCTTTAGAAGCCGCTCGCGAGCGGTCTACATCACCTTCCGGTTCTTGCGTCCGATCGCCACGATGATGACCGCGAAGGCGGCCAGGCGGATCAGGTAGGCGACGCTGCGGTCCTCGAAATAGACGTTGGTCATGGCGATCACGGCCTGCGCCAGGCCGAGCAATCCGAACGCCAGCGAGAAGGCGAGGAACAGCGTGTCGCGGGTGCGCCGCCAGAAGCGCAGGAAGAACAGCCCCGCGGCGAAGAAGCCGAGCGTGACGGCGCCGGAGAGGAAGTAGATCAGCAACGTCATTCCCCTTCTCCGTTCCAGATGAAGCCGAACAGCAGCGTGGCCACCGCCGCCAGCGAAAGCAGGCCGCGCGGCACCGCCAGGTCGACCGAATCGGGAAAGACGATCAGGTCCAGCACCAGCAGCAGGTTCTGCATCGCCAGCAGCAGGAAGCACAGCGCGCTCCAGAACAGCATCCCGGCGCGGGTGCGATGAAAGCTCCGGCCCAGCATGACCGCACAGACCGTGCTGGCCAGGAAGCACAACAGGTAGACCGCCGGTGCAAAATACTGGGACACGCTCTAGTCCTTGCGGAATCGAAAGGCGTCGGCGAACGCGACGAGGTTGTCGGACCGGGATCGCATGATTAGGCGCAGCACGGCGTCGGGAGAGCGTGCATAGAGGGCCTGGGCGGCTTCGACCAGTTCGTGGAGGTCTTCGGAAGCCGGTCCGTAGCGGACCAGATCCTCGCTCTCGCGCACGATCAGGCCTGCGGCGTGGAGGGATTCCACCGCCTGGCTTACGACCAGTTCGCTGGCTCGCAGCGCATCGACCAGTTCCGGGGAAGACCAGCAGCGCGCAGGGTCGCGCAACAGCAGGAACAACAGCTCCATCGACCAGATGGACCGGAATGTCGACCGCAGGAAGCCGGCTACATCCTTCTCCAATGGCATCCCGAAATTGGCCCCCTCGTCTGGCGGATCACCGCGCGCTTTCCCCTCCCCCAAAAGCCGATCCCAAGCGGAGCGACCTGACGCACATAACCGCCCGCATTCTATGGACTCTTTCCCACGAAGCCAACCCGGCAGCATGCTATCGTGCCCGATGCCGCACGGCCGGAAGCGGCCTGCGGCAGGGAGGCCATGGGGAAAGCGTGAAACCCGGACAGGCGTGCCCGCGCCGCGCGATCGGCGCGGTCGCACCGGTTCGTCGCGCCGGAGCCGCCCTCCGCCTGGCGGGTTGAAGCATGGGTTCAGCGTGGAACGTGCAACCTCGGCGGCTCGCCCTCGACCGCCGGGTGCCAGCCACCATCCATGATTCGACTTGGGACAGGATCGTGCTGTCGCTACAGGAGACTCATGTGAACGCCGAAATTCGCCAGGAACTGCTCGATCGCCCCCAGCTCATCGCCGCGTTGCGCAGCCTGCGCAGCGGCGACTTCAGCGTGCGCCTGCCCGAAAGCGGCCCGGGCGCCGACCTCGAGGTGGCGCGGCTGTTCAATGAAGTCGTCGGCTTCAACCGGCAGCTCACCGAAGAGCTCGAGCGCCTGTCCATGGTCGTCGGCAAGGAAGGCCGAATCAACCAGCGCGGCCGCGTGAAAGCCGCCACCGGTGGATGGGAGAGCGCGATCCGCTCGGTCAATGAACTGATCGAGGACATGGTGCAGCCGACCGCCGAAGTGGCGCGCGTGATCGGTGCGGTGGCCAAGGGCGACCTGTCGCAGACGATGACGGTGGAGATCGACGGCCGCCCGCTGCGCGGCGAATTCCTGCGCATCGGCAAGGTGGTGAACACGATGGTGGCGCAGCTCGCCTCGTTCGCCTCCGAGGTGACCCGCGTGGCGCGCGAGGTGGGTACCGAGGGCAAGCTGGGCGGCCAGGCCACCGTGAAGGGCGTGGCCGGCACCTGGAAGGACCTCACCGACAACGTCAACGCCATGGCCACCAACCTCACCGGCCAGGTGCGCAACATCGCCGAGGTGACCACCGCGGTGGCCTCGGGCGATCTTTCCAAGAAGATCACGGTGGAGGTGAAGGGCGAGATCCTCGAGCTCAAGAACACCATCAACACGATGGTGGACCAGTTGAACTCGTTCGCCTCGGAAGTGACCCGCGTGGCGCGCGAGGTCGGCACCGAGGGCAAGCTCGGCGGCCAGGCGCAGGTGCCGGGCGTCGGCGGCACCTGGAAGGACCTGACCGACAACGTCAACCTGATGGCCGACAACCTCACCGGCCAGGTGCGCAACATCGCGGAAGTGACCACCGCCGTGGCCTCGGGCGATCTTTCCAAGAAGATCACCGTGGACGTCAAGGGCGAAATCCTCGAACTGAAGAACACCATCAACGTGATGGTGGACCAGTTGAACGGCTTCGCCTCCGAAGTGACCCGCGTGGCCCGCGAGGTGGGCACCGAAGGCAAGCTCGGCGGCCAGGCGCAGGTGCCGGGTGTGGCCGGCACCTGGAAGGACCTCACCGACAATGTGAACCTGATGGCCGACAACCTCACCGGCCAGGTGCGCAACATCGCGGAAGTCACTACCGCGGTGGCCTCGGGCGATCTTTCCAAGAAGATCACCGTGGACGTCAAGGGCGAAATCCTGGAGCTGAAAAACACCATCAACGTGATGGTGGACCAGCTCAACGGCTTCGCGTCGGAGGTGACCCGCGTGGCTCGCGAGGTGGGCACCGAGGGCAAGCTCGGCGGCCAGGCGCAGGTGCCCGGCGTGGCAGGTACCTGGGCCGACCTGACCGACAACGTGAACCTGATGGCGGCCAACCTGACCGGCCAGGTGCGCAACATCGCCGAGGTGACCACCGCAGTGGCGCGTGGCGACCTGTCCAAGAAGATCACGGTCGACGTCAAGGGCGAGATCCTCGAGCTCAAGGACACCATCAACGTGATGGTGGACCAGCTCAACTCCTTCGCCTCCGAAGTGACCCGCGTGGCGCGCGAGGTGGGTTCGGAGGGCAAGCTCGGTGGCCAGGCGCAGGTGCCCGGCGTCGGCGGCACCTGGAAGGACCTCACCGACAACGTGAACCTGATGGCCGGCAACCTCACCGGCCAGGTGCGCAACATCGCCGAGGTGACCACCGCAGTGGCGCGTGGCGACCTGTCCAAGAAGATCACGGTCGACGTCAAGGGCGAAATCCTCGAGCTCAAGAACACCATCAACACGATGGTGGACCAGCTCAACGGCTTCGCCTCCGAGGTGACCCGCGTGGCCCGCGAGGTGGGTTCGGAAGGCAAGCTCGGCGGCCAGGCGCAGGTGCCCGGCGTCGGCGGCACCTGGAAGGACCTCACCGACAACGTCAACGCGATGGCGGCCAACCTGACCGGCCAGGTGCGCAACATCGCCGAGGTGACCACCGCGGTGGCGCTGGGTGATCTATCCAAGAAGATCACCGTCGACGTCAAGGGCGAAATCCTCGAGCTCAAGAACACCATCAACACCATGGTGGACCAGCTCAACTCGTTCGCCTCCGAGGTGACCCGCGTGGCGCGCGAGGTCGGCACCGAGGGCAAGCTGGGCGGCCAGGCGCAGGTGCGCGGCGTCGCCGGCACCTGGAAGGACCTCACCGACAACGTCAACCTGATGGCCGACAACCTCACCGGCCAGGTGCGCAACATCGCGGACGTGACCACCGCCGTGGCGCGCGGCGATCTTTCCAAGAAGATCACCGTGGACGTCAAGGGCGAGATCCTCGCGCTCAAGGACACCATCAACGTGATGGTGGACCAGCTCAACGGCTTCGCCTCCGAGGTGACCCGCGTGGCGCGCGAGGTCGGCACCGAGGGCAAGCTCGGCGGCCAGGCGCAGGTGCCCGGCGTGGGCGGTACCTGGAAGGACCTCACCGACAACGTCAACCTGATGGCCACCAACCTGACCAACCAGGTGCGCGGCATCGCCGACGTGGTGACCGCCGTGGCGCAGGGCAACCTCAAGCGCAAGCTGTCGGTGGACGCCAAGGGCGAGATCGCCGCGCTGGCCGACACCATCAACGGCATGATCGAGACGCTCGCCACCTTCGCCGACCAGGTGACCAACATGGCGCGCGAGGTGGGCATCGAGGGCAAGCTCGGCGGCCAGGCGCGCGTGCCCGGCGCCGCGGGCCTGTGGCGCGACCTCACCGACAACGTGAACCAGCTCGCCGCCAACCTGACCAACCAGGTGCGCTCGATCGCCGACGTGGCGACCGCGGTGACCAAGGGCGACCTCTCGCGTTCGATCGCGGTGGCCGCCTCCGGCGAAATGGCCGCGCTGAAGGACAACATCAACGAGATGATCCGCAACCTCAAGGACCAGACCTTGAAGAACGCGGAACAGGACTGGCTCAAGACCAACCTCGCCCGCTTCTCGCGCATGCTGCAGGGCGTGCGCGACCTGGCGACGGTGTCCAACCTGATCATGTCGGAGCTGGCGCCGCTGGTGAACGCGCAGTACGGCGTGTTCTACGTGGCCCGCCGCGAGGACAACGAGACCGTGCTCGACCTGGTCGCCAGCTACGGCGCCGAAAGCAAGGACCAGCTCAAACCCACCTTCAAGCTGCGCGAAGGCCTGGTCGGCCAGTGCGCCGCCGACAAGCGGCCGATGCTGCTGACCGACATTCCCGACGGCTTCATCCGCATCGGCTCGGGCCTTGGCCATGCGGCGCCCGCCAACGTGGCGATCCTGCCGGCGCTGTTCGAGGACGACGTCAAGGCGGTGATCGAGCTGGCCTCGTTCAACCACTTCAACGAGACCCACCAGAGCTTCCTCGACCAGCTGATGGAATCGGTCGGCATCGTGCTCAACACGATCGCCGCCACGATGCGTACCGAAGGCCTGCTCAAGCAGTCGCAGCTGCTCACCACCGAGCTGCAGGCGCGCCAGACCGAGCTGACCACCAAGCAGGAAGAGCTGCACACCACCAATGAGGAACTGCAGGAAAAGGCCCAGCTGCTGGAGAACGAGAAGAAGCAGGTGGAGGCCAAGAACTTCGAGATCGAGATGGCCCGCCGCGCCGTGGAGGAAAAGGCCGAACAGCTCGCGCTCACCTCCAAGTACAAGTCCGAGTTCCTGGCCAACATGAGCCACGAACTGCGCACGCCGCTCAACTCGCTCCTGATCCTCTCGCGTCTGCTGGCGGACAACCCGCAGGGCAACCTGAGCGAGAAGCAGACCGAGTTCGCCCGCACCATCCATTCGGCCGGTTCCGACCTGCTGAGCCTGATCAACGACATCCTGGACCTGTCCAAGATCGAGTCGGGCACGGTGTCGATCGAGCTCGGCGACATGCCGCTCAGCGGCCTCAAGCAGCACATGGAACGCACCTTCCGCCAGCTCGCCAGCGACAAGAGCCTGGAGTTCAAGGTGGAGTTCGACCCGCGCCTGCCGGCGGCCATCCGCACCGACGAAAAGCGCCTGCAGCAGGTGGTGCTGAACCTGCTCTCCAATGCCTTCAAGTTCACCAGCGACGGCAGCGTCACGCTGGCGGTGCGCCCTGCCACCGGCGGCTGGAGCACCAACCATCCGGTACTGCGCTACGCCGAGCAGGCCATCGAGATCGCCGTAACCGACACCGGCATCGGCATCCCCAAGGACAAGCAGAAGCTGATCTTCGAAGCCTTCCAGCAGGCCGACGGCACCACCAGCCGCAAGTACGGCGGCACCGGCCTGGGCCTGTCGATCAGCCGCGAGATCGCGCGCCTGATCGGCGGCGAACTGCAGGTGCGCTCCACCCCCGGCGAGGGCTCCACCTTCACCCTGTTCGTGCCGCTGGAAGCCGTCACGCCGGTGCCCCTGCCGCTGGGCAGCAGCAACGCCCGCTACGACAACAGCGGCGCCATGGTGCCCGGCGCCCTGCCCGCCCAACTGGAGGTCACCGACGACCGCGACGCGCTAGGCGACGCCCCGTTCGTGCTCATCGTGGAGGACGATCCGACCTTCGCCTCGATCCTGCTGGACATCGCACGCGACGCCGGGCTGAAGGGCGTGGTCTCTACTGCCGGCGCCGGCACCCTGGGCATGGCGCGCAAGCTGCAGCCGCATGCGATCACGCTGGACCTGGGCCTGTCCGACATCGACGGCTTCGTGCTGCTGGACCTGCTCAAGCACGATCCGCAGACCATGCACATGCCGATCCAGGTGATCTCCGGCGCCGACCGGATCGGCTCGGCGCTCGGCCTGGGCGCCTTCGGCGTCACCGAAAAGCCGGCGGCGCCCGAGCGCTTGTCGGAGGTGTTCGCCCGCCTGGCCCATCACATCCGCCAGTCGCCCGCACCGCGCCCGGCGGCGGAACCGGCCAACGGCATGCGCCCGGTGCCGGAACTGGCCGGCGCGCGCATCCTCATCGTCGACGACGACATCCGCAACATCTACTCGCTGACCAGCGTGCTGGAAAGCCACGGCGTGGAGGTGATGCATGCGGAGGGCGGCCGCGAGGGCATCCTGATCCTGGAGCAGACCCCCGGCATCGACATCGCGCTGATCGACATCATGATGCCGGAGATGGACGGCTACGAAACCATGCAACAGATCCGCGCGCAGCCGGCGCTGGCCGACGTGCCGCTGATCGCGGTCACGGCCAAGGCGATGAAGGGCGACCGGCAGAAATGCCTCGACGCGGGCGCCTCGGACTACATCGCCAAGCCGGTGGACATCGAACTGCTGCTGGCGCTGCTGCGCGTGTGGCTGGTCCGCTCGCGCGAGCGCACGTCGGCCGTCGCGCCGTAGCGCGGAGCCTTGACCCATGAACGTGCCTGTTTCCCGCCATACCCTGTCCGCCCTGCGGCGCGGCCGCCCGGCCGAGCCGACCGGGCGCGCGCGCATCCTCATCGTCGACGACGACGAGCGCAACCTGCTGGCCATCCGCACCGTGCTGGAGGACATCGCCGACGTGGTGCTCGCCCGCTCCGGCGAGGACGCGCTGCGGCAGTTGCTCAAGGGCGAGTTCGCGGTGATCCTGCTGGACGTCTACATGCCCGGCATGGACGGCTACGAGACCGCGCAGATCATCCGCGCGCGCGAGCAGACCAAGCGCATCCCGATCATCTTCCTGTCGGCGGTCAACAAGGAGACCGAGCACCTGATCCGCGGCTACTCGATGGGCGCGGTCGACTACGTCTTCAAGCCGGTCGAACCGGTGGTGCTGCGCTCCAAGGCGACGGTGTTCGTCGACCTGTACATGATGACCCGGGAGGTGCGCCGCAAGGCGCAGCAGGAACAGCAGTTGCTCGACGCCAACCTGCGCGCGAATGCCGAGCGCCTGCGCGCCGAGCAGGAGCTGCGCCTGGTCGAGCAGCGCCAGGCGGCGATCATCCAGTCGCTGCCGCTGGTGCTGTACCTGGAGGACCACGACGCGGCGCCGCGGCTGCCCAAGTTCGTCAGCGGCAACTTCACCGCGGTCACCGGCTTCGCCTTCGAGGACGTGAGCGCGAACCCCACGCTGTGGCTGGACCGGCTGCATCCCGACGACCGCGAGCGCGTCACCGCCGCCCTGCGTGCGCGGCGCGGCGGCCGCGCCTACGCGATGGAATACCGCTGGCAGTGCGCCGACGGCACCTACAAGCACTTCCTCGACCAGGCCGTGCTGTTGCGCGACGCGGACGGGCGTCCGCTCGAGTACGCCGGCACCCTGCTCGACGTCACCGAGCGCAAGGACCTCGAATCCCAGCTGCTGCACGTGCGCAAGATGGACGCGCTGGGCCAGCTCACCGGCGGCATCGCGCACGACTTCAACAACCTGCTTGCCGCGGTGCTCGGCGGGCTTGGGCTGATCGAGCGGCGCGTGACGCTGGCCGACGACCAGCGCAAGGTGCTGGAGATGACCCGGCATGCCGCCCAGCAGGGCGCCGAACTGGTTTCGCGCCTGCTCGCCTTCGCGCGCAAGCAGAAGCTTGAACCCGCGCGCATCGACATCGACAGCCTGTCCGGCGCGGTCAGCCAGTTGCTGGCACATACGCTGGGCGGCCTGGTCCAGTTGGAGTGGGAGCTGCAGGGCGACCTGTGGTCGCCCTACGCCGACGAAACCCAGCTCGAACTGGCGCTGATGAACCTGGCGATCAACGCGCGCGATGCGATGCCCGAAGGCGGCAGGATCTGCATCGCCTGCCGCAACGCCACGCTCCCCGACGGCGGCGACGCCCCCGCGGGCGACTACGTGGTGCTGGCGGTGTCCGACACCGGCTGCGGCATCCCGCCGGAGATGATCGAGCGCGTGACCGAGCCGTTCTTCACCACCAAGGCAGTCGGCAAGGGGACGGGGCTGGGACTCTCCATGGTGTACGGCTTCGCCCAGCAATCGGGCGGCACCATGCGCATCGATAGCCGGCTGGACCAGGGCACCACGGTGGAACTGTGGCTGCCGCGTGCGCCGGCGGCCCTGCGCCGCCCGCCACCCAGTGCGTCCGCCGGGAATCCCGCGACGCGCAACCGCACCCGCAACATCCTGCTGGTCGACGACCACGACGGTGTCCGCACCACCACCGCGGCCATGCTCGAGGACCTCGGCCACCGCGTCACCACGGCCACGGATGGCGAGCACGTCAGCCAGCTGATCCAGGGCGACGGCCTGGGGGGCATCGACTTCATCATCAGCGACTACGCCATGCCGCTGGTGTCCGGTTCGGAGGTGATCCGCAAGCTGCGCTCGGTCAAGCCGGGACTGCCGGGCATCCTCATCAGCGGCTACGCTGACAAGGCGGCGATCTCCGGCGCGCCCGAAGGTGTGATCGTGGTGTCCAAGCCGTTCACGCCCACCCAGTTGCAGGATGCGATCGCCGCCGCGGCGCACGCCTACGGGTAGCGCCAGCTGGTTCCCGTTCCCCGCGGCACACGGGCCGATGGCGCGGCCGGGTGCGCCATGCGGCGTGCCCAACTGAACGAGTGCTGCACCGAGGCTCGCCGCCGTCCGGAGGACCCGAGTCCCCGCCAGGCACGACGCCATGCCGATCCGGATGCGCGCGCCCTTGAAATCCGGCTCGCCACCGCGACCTCCAAGGGGTCGTCCGGCTTGCCGCGGCGCAGCAGGCCCGGCGTATAATCGTTAAGATTGCATACGGCCTTTTGCCCCTCCCCAGGCGAACGGCCGCAAGCCTCCCTTCCCTGCCGGTGGTGACGTGAGCACGAACCTGATTCGCGAATTTTCCGAGTCCTCCCAACTCGCCGGCGGCAACGCCGATTACGTCGAACAGTTGTACGAGTCCTGGCTCGCCGACCCTGCGTCGGTGACGGCCGACTGGGCCGGTTACTTCGAGTCCTTCAAGGGCCGCGGCAGCGACACCCCCCACTCGGCCGCGATTGCCCGCATCGAGGCCGCGCAGAAGCAGCGCCACGTGGCCGGCGCACCGGTCGACGACGCCCACGCGCGCAAGCAAGCCGGCGTACTGCGCCTGCTCACCGCCTACCGCTCGCGTGGCCATCTGGCGGCCGACCTCGACCCGCTCGGCCTGGCCGGCAAGATGGAGGCACCGGACCTGGGGCTGGCCTTCCACGGCCTGTCCGAGGCGGACCTGGACACCGAATTCGATTGCGGCACGTACGCCGGTGGCGGTCAGCGCATGAAGCTGCGCGAGCTGCTCGCGCGGCTGAAGAAGACCTACGCCAGCACGATCGGCGCGGAGTTCATGTACATCTCCGACCACGCACAACGCGCCTGGATCTACACCCGGCTGGAGCAGGCCAACGGCAGCGCGGGGCTGGACGCCAAGGGCAAGAAGCGCGTGCTGGCGGGCCTCACGGCCGCCGAAGGCCTGGAGCGCTACCTGCATACCAAGTACGTCGGCCAGAAGCGCTTCTCGCTGGAAGGCGGCGACAGCCTGATCCCGATGGTCGACGACGTGGTCACCGCCGCCGGCGACAGCGGCGTCAAGGACCTGGTGATCGGCATGGCCCACCGCGGCCGCCTGAACGTGCTGGTCAACATCCTGGGCAAGCCGCCCAAGACACTGTTCAACGAATTCGAGGGCAAGTTCGAGCATCCGGACGACCCGGCCCACTCGGGCGACGTGAAGTACCACATGGGCTTCTC
This sequence comes from Frateuria sp. YIM B11624, assembly GCF_049727805.1. Taxonomy (NCBI): domain Bacteria; kingdom Pseudomonadati; phylum Pseudomonadota; class Gammaproteobacteria; order Lysobacterales; family Rhodanobacteraceae; genus Frateuria; species Frateuria sp. YIM B11624. The sequence goes on along the minus strand of NZ_JBCNYA010000013.1, from coordinate 11,800 downwards.
CGCCGACGTGCGCACGCCGGACGGCAACGGCGTGCACGTGGCACTGGCGTTCAACCCCTCGCACCTGGAAATCGTCAACCCGGTGGTGGCCGGCTCCGTGCACGCGCGGCAGATCCGCCGCCACGACGGCGAGCGGACCCAGTCGATGGCGGTGCTGATCCATGGCGACGCGGCCTTCGCTGGCCAGGGCGTCAACATGGAGCTGTTCCAGATGTCGCAGGCGCGCGGCTTCAAGATCGGCGGCAGCCTGCACATCGTGATCAACAACCAGGTCGGCTTCACCACGTCCAATCCGCAGGACGCGCGCTCCACCATGTACTGCACCGACCTGGCCAAGATGGTCAACGCGCCGGTGCTGCACGTGAACGGTGACGACCCCGAGGCGGTGATCGAAGTCACCCGCCTGGCCTACGAGTTCCGCAAGCAGTTCCGCAAGGACGTGGTGATCGACCTGGTCTGCTACCGCCGCCACGGCCACAACGAGGCGGACGAGCCGTCGGCCACGCAGCCGGTGATGTACCAGATCATCAAGAAGCGCCCGACCACGCGCGACCTCTACGCGCAGCAGCTGGTGAAGGAAGGCGTGCTGGCCGAGGGCGAGGGACAGAAGGAGCTGGATGCCTACCGTGACCGCCTCGAGGCCGGCGGCTCGATGACCGAGCTGGAGGCGAACCCGAACCGCGACGTGCACGTGGACTGGAGCCGCTTCATCGGCGGCAAGCTTTCCACCCCGGCCGACACCGGCGTGCCGAAGCAGAAGCTGCTGGAGCTGGCCAACCGCATCCTGGACCTGCCTGCAGACGTCACGCTGCAGCCGCGCGTGGCCAAGATCTACGACGACCGCCGCAAGATGGCGGCCGGCGAGCACCCGGCCGACTGGGGTTTCGCCGAGAACCTGGCCTACGCCACGCTGATCGACCAGGACTACAACCTGCGCCTGGTCGGCCAGGACTCCGGCCGCGGCACGTTCTTCCACCGCCACGCGGTGCTGCACGACCAGAAGGACGGCCACACCTACATGCCGCTGGCCACCGTGCGCGCAGGCGCCGACGTCGAGGTGATCGACTCGCTGCTGTCCGAGGAAGCGGTGATGGCCTTCGAGTACGGCCATGCCACCACCGACCCGTACACGCTGGACATCTGGGAAGCGCAGTTCGGCGACTTCGCCAACGGCGCGCAGGTGGTGATCGACCAGTTCATCAGCTCGGGCGAGGCCAAGTGGAACCGCCTGTGCGGCCTGACCCTGCTGCTGCCGCACGGCTACGAGGGCCAGGGCCCGGAGCATTCCTCCGCCCGCCTGGAGCGCTTCCTGCAGCTGTGCGCGCTGGACAACATGCAGGTGTGCGTGCCGACCACGCCGGCGCAGGCCTTCCACATGATCCGCCGGCAGATGGTGCGCCCGGTGCGCAAGCCGCTGATCGTGATGACGCCCAAGTCGCTGCTGCGCCACAAGCTGGCGGTGTCCTCGCTGGACGAGTTGGCTTCCGGCGGCTTCCAGCTGGTGATCGGCGAGCACCGCGAGCTTGCCGCCAAGAAGGTCAAGCGCGTGGTGCTGTGCTCGGGCAAGGTCTACTACGACCTGCTGGAGGACGCGGAGAAGCGCGAACTCAAGGACGTGGCGATCGTGCGCGTCGAGCAGCTCTATCCGTTCCCGCGGCCCGAGGTCACCGCCGAGCTGGACAAGTATCCGGCGGCCAGGGAAGTGATCTGGTGCCAGGAAGAACCGATGAACCAGGGCGCGTGGTTCCAGATCCGCCACCACCTGCAGGCCTGCGTCGGCGCCAAGCACAGTCTGTCCTACGCCGGCCGCGGGCGTTCGCCGGCGCCGGCCGCCGGCCACCTCAACACCCATACCGCCGAGCAGACCGCGCTCGTCGAGCAGGCGCTGGTTGCGCCGGTCGGCGACGACCAGTCGGCGGAGTAAGCTTTCCGGATCGATGCGGCCAGGATGGCCGCCAGTTGCCGCGCCTACGGACGAGCGCCCAAACCCCAAGGACCCGTCATGTCCATCGAAGTCAAAGTCCCCGTCCTGCCCGAGTCGGTCTCCGACGCCACCATCGCCAGCTGGCACAAGAAGGTCGGCGAGGCGGTCAAGCGCGACGAGAACCTGGTCGACCTTGAAACCGATAAGGTGGTCCTGGAAGTGCCCTCGCCGGTCGACGGCGTGCTCAAGGAGATCAAGCACCAGGCCGGCGACACGGTGAACAGCCAGCAGGTGATCGCGATCCTGGAGGAAGGCGCCGCCGCGCCGGCTCCCGCGCCTGCGGCGAAGGAAGAGCCCAAGGCCGCCGCTCCCGCGCCGGCCAAGGCCGAGGCACCGAAGGCCTCGGGCAAGGGCGTCGACGAGCTCTCTCCGGCCGGCCGCCGCGTCGCGACCGAGGAACACATCGACCCGTCCAAGGTCGCCGGCACCGGCCGCGACGGCCGCGTGACCAAGGAAGACCTGGTCAACTACGGCAAGGGCGGCGCCGCCCCTGCCCCGGCCGCGCCGGCCGCCAAGCCGACCCCCGGCTCCCGTCCGGAAGAGCGCGTGCCGATGACCCGCATGCGCGCCAAGATCGCCGAGCGCCTGATGCAGTCGAAGAACTCGATCGCCATGCTCACCTCGTTCAACGAGGTGAACCTGGCCGAGGTCGTGAAGATGCGCAAGTCGCTGGGCGAGCAGTTCCAGAAGACCCACGGCATCAAGCTCGGCTTCATGAGTTTCTTCGTCAAGGCGGTGGCCGAGGCGCTCAAGCGCCATCCGATCGTCAACGCCTCGGTCGACGGCAACGACATCATCTACCACGGCTACCAGGACATCTCGATCGCTGTGTCCACCGACAAGGGCCTGGTGACGCCGGTGCTGCGCGACGTGCAGGACATGAGCTTCGCCGACATCGAGAACGGCATCGCCGAGTACGCCAAGAAGGCGCGCGACGGCAAGCTCTCGCTGGACGATCTGCAGGGCGGCACCTTCACCGTCACCAACGGCGGCACCTTCGGCTCGCTGCTCTCCACGCCGATCGTCAACCCGCCGCAGAGCGCAATCCTCGGCATGCACACGATCAAGGAGCGTGCGATCGTCGAGAACGGCCAGGTGATCGCCGCGCCGATGATGTACATCGCCATCTCCTACGACCACCGCATCATCGACGGCAAGGACGCGGTGCTGTTCCTGGTCGACATCAAGGACCAGCTTGAGAACCCGCAGCGGATGCTGCTCGGGCTCTGATCGCCGCCCCGGCGATCAGAAAATAGGTACGAAGCTCCAATGGTGGGCGGTGCAATTCGAGCCCGCTCACCGTAACTTCCCGCTTCATTCCATGCCGCGATCATCCTCGACGCGACATGCAGCAAGGAACCTCGCATGAGTGACCAACAATTCGACGTCATCGTCATCGGCGCCGGCCCGGCCGGCTACGTGGCCGCGATCCGCGCCGCGCAGCTGGGCCTGAAGACCGCCTGTGTCGACGACTTCACCGGCAAGGACGGCAAGCAGGCCCTCGGCGGCACCTGCCTCAACGTGGGCTGCATCCCGTCCAAGGCGTTACTCGACTCCTCGCGCCAGTTCTGGAACATCTCGCACAACTTCCCGGTCCACGGCATCAGCGTGGAAGGCGCCAAGGTCGACCTGGGCACCTTCATCGGCCGCAAGGACAAGATCGTCAAGCAGTTCACCGGCGGCATCGGCCAGCTGTTCAAGGCCAACAAGGTCACCGCCTTCTATGGCAAGGGCAAGCTGCTCAAGGGTAACCAGGTCGAAGTGACCGGCAAGGACGGCTCCAAGCAGACGCTCGCCGCCACCAACGTGATCCTGGCCTCCGGCTCGGTGCCGATCGAGCTGCCGTTCGCCAAGTTCGACGGCAAGACGATCGTCGACAACGCCGGTGCCCTGGACTTCACCGAGGTACCCAAGCGCCTGGGCGTGATCGGCGCCGGCGTGATCGGCCTGGAACTCGGCAGCGTGTGGAAGCGCATGGGCGCCGACGTCACCGTGCTCGAAGCCCTGCCCGACTTCCTGGGCGCCGCCGATGCCGACATCGCCAAGATCGCGCTGAAGGAATTCACCAAGCAGGGCCTGGCCATCAAGCTCGGCGCCAAGGTCTCCAAGGCCGAGGTGAAGAAGGACGGCGTGCACCTGAGCTACACCGACAAGGACGGTGAGCAGTCGCTGGTCGTCGACAAACTGCTGGTCGCTGTCGGCCGCCGCGCCTACACCGACGGCCTGCTGGCCTCTGACACCGGCGTCAAGCTGGACGAGCGCGGCCGGATCGTGGTCGACGAGCACAACCACACCGGCGTCGACGGCGTGTGGGCGATCGGCGATGCCGTGCGCGGCCCGATGCTGGCGCACAAGGGTTCCGAGGAAGGCGTGGCCGTGGCCGAGTGGATCGCCGGCAAGGCCGGCCACATCAACCTCGACACCGTGCCGTGGGTGATCTACACCGAGCCGGAAATCGCCTGGGCGGGCAAGACCGAGAAGCAGCTCAAGGACGAGGGCGTGCCGTACAAGATCGGCACCTTCCCGTTCGCCGCCATCGGCCGCGCCGTGGCGATGAACGAGGCCATCGGCCAGGTGAAGGTGATCGCCCACGCCGAGACCGATCGCATCCTTGGCGTGCACATGGTCGGCCCGGGCGTGTCCGAGCTGATCGCCGAATGCGTGGTGGCGATGGAGTTCAAGGGTTCCTCGGAAGACCTGGCGCGCATCGTCCACGCCCACCCGACCCTGTCCGAGGCCGTGCACGAGGCCGCGCTGTCGGTCGACAAGCGCGCCATCCACAAGGGCAACTGACCGGCCTGCGCCAGGCCCATCGGCCCGCTCGTGGCGACATGGGCGGGCCGCGTCGTTTCCGGCGAAGCCGGAAGCGCCAAATCGATACGGCGCTCTTCTGCCCTGCCCCGACCGAGCCACACCTGCATGCCCCAACCCACCGCCCTCTGCGTCTACTGCGGCTCCAGCAGCGGCAGCCACCCCGGGTACGTCGAACAGGCCCGTGCCTTCGGCACCGAGATGGCCAAGCGCGACATCGCGCTGGTCTACGGCGGCGGCAAAGTCGGATTGATGGGTACCGTGGCTGACGCCGTGCTCGCCGGCGGCGGCAAGGCCATCGGCGTAATCCCGCGCCAGCTGGTGGACCTGGAGGTCGCCCACCCGGGGCTCACCGAGCTGGTGGTGGTCGAGACCATGCACCAGCGCAAGACGCGCATGTACGAGCTGTCCGACGCCTTCGTCGCCCTGCCCGGCGGCTTCGGCACCATGGACGAGATGTTCGAGATGCTGACCTGGGCGCAACTCGGCCTGCACCGCTACCCGTGCGCCTTTCTCGACGTGCGCGGCTACTACACGCACCTGCGCGCGATGATGGACCACATGGTGGCCGAACGCTTCGTGCGGCCGGAGCAGCGCGACGATGTCTGGTTCGGCCCCGACATGGCGGCGCTGTTCGACTGGATGGCGAGCTACGAAGGCCGCTACCTGCCCAAGTGGGTGGACGACCGCAGCATCGACGCCTGAGCGCAGGAAGGAGGCAAGGCATGAATCCGACGACCGCGTTCCGCGCCATGCGCGTCCGCAACGACGAGGCCGGCTACCGCAGCGGCATCGAGACGATGGATGCCGATGCGCTCACCGCGGGCGAGGTGCTGGTCAGGGTGGCCTGGTCCTCGGTCAACTACAAGGACGCGCTGGCCGGCACCGGCAAGGGCAAGATCCTGCGCCAGTACCCGCTCAACGGCGGCATCGACCTCGCCGGCCACGTGGTGGCCTCGACCGATCCGGCCTTCCGGGAGGGCGATGCCGTGCTGTGCACCGGCAGCGGCCTGTCCGAGACGCGCGACGGCGGTTATGCCGAGTACGCCCGCCTCGACGCGCGCTGGACCATCCCGCTGCCGGCCGGCCTGTCCCTGCGCGAAAGCATGATCCTGGGCACGGCCGGCTTCACCGCAGCGCTGGCCCTGCTACGCATGCAGGACAACCGCCAGGCGCCGGACCTGGGACCCATCGCCGTCACCGGCGCCAGCGGCGGCGTGGGCCAGCTCGCGATCGACATCTTCAGCCGCGCCGGCTACGAGGTACACGCGATCAGCGGCAAGGCGGACCACTTCGACTTCCTGCGTAGCCTGGGCGCCAGCCAGTGCATCGACCGCCACCAGCTCGCCTTCAGCGGCAAGCCGATGGATTCGGCCCGCTTCGCCGGCGCGCTGGACAACGTCGGCGGCCCGATGCTCGCCGGCCTGCTGCCGCTGGTGGTGCCCTACGGCAACGTGGCGATCTGCGGCAACGCCGGCGGCATCGCCTTCGACAGCACGGTCATGCCCTTCATCATCCGCGGCGTGAGCCTGCTCGGCATCGCCTCGGCCGGCACCGCGCGGAACCTGCGCGAGCGGGTCTGGCAGCACCTGGCCGACGACTGGAAGCCTCGCCACCTCGACCGCATCGCCACCGACGAGGTCACGCTCGACCAGTTGCCAGCCGTCTTCGGGCGCATGCTGGCCGGACAATCCTTCGGACGCACGGTCGTGCGCGTCGGCGGCGCGTGAATCCGCGCTTGGAAGCGCTCTCTGCGCGGCATAGAATCCACGACAATTACAAGGGAACCCTTACCTCATGGCACGAATCCTGATCGTCGACGATTCCCCGTCGCAGCTGCTGGGCCTCAAGCGCATCGTCGAAAAACTCGGCCATGAGTCGCTGACCGCCGAAGACGGCGCCGCGGGAGTCGAGGCGGCCAAGCGCGAACGTCCCGACCTGATCCTGATGGACGTGGTGATGCCCAACCTCAACGGTTTCCAGGCCACCCGCATCATCAGCAAGGACCCGGACACCGCGCACATCCCGGTGGTGCTGGTCACCACCAAGGACCAGGAAACCGACCGCGTATGGGGCATGCGCCAGGGCGCCAAGGCCTACGTCACCAAGCCGATCAAGGAAGACGAGCTGGTCGCCACCATCAAGCCGCTGCTGCCAGCCTGAAACGCGTTTGAGCCCTCTCCCCGTTCCTTGTCAAGGATGGGAGAGAGGGTTGGGTGAGGGACGAGGCCCGCGACGGACCCTCACAATGGCGCGGCCGTGCTTTAGCTATGGACCCGCAGCCTCCTCGCAAGACCGCCCTCACCAGCCCTCTCCCCGTCGGGGAGAGGGAGCAAATCATGCCCGCGGGTCGTAGCCCTCGAACTGCTTCTGCAGCGCCTCATACGCCTCGCGCTGGGCCTCGCTTTCGGCCGCTGGCGCACGAATCGACAGTTCCACCAGTTGGTCCCCGGCCGGGCTGCCCGGCAAGCCCCGGCCTTTCAGCCGCAGCTTGCGGCCGGATTGCGAGCCCGCCGGGATGCGCAGGTCCACGGCCCCGGCCAGGGTCGGCACCGGCACGGTGGCGCCCAGCGCAGCCTCCCACGGCGCCAGCGGCAGCACGTGCAGCACATTCCGGCCCTCGAGCTTGAAGCGCGCGTCGTCGCGGATTGCCACCTCGAGCATCAGGTCGCCATTCGGCCCGCCGGCCGCGCCAGGCTGGCCCTGGCCGCCCAGGCGGATCACCTGGCCGGGCAGGATGCCGGCCGGAATCTTCACCTCCAGCACCCGCTCGTGACCACTGCTGTCATGCAGGGCCAGGCGCGTGCGCCCGCCATCGAAGGCGGTCTGCAGGTCGATCTGCACCTGCGCCTGCACGTCGCGGCCACGACGCGGCCGGGCCTGGCCACGCGCACCGCCGCCGGCACGGCCGAACAGGCTCTCGAAGAAATCGCTGAAGTCGCCGCTGCCGGCATCGCTGAAATCGAAGCCGCCACCCTGCCCCCAGCCCGGCGGCGGGCGGAACTGTTCGCCGCCGCGGTAGCCGCCGGCGCGCAGTTGGTCATAGGCACGGCGCTTTTCCGGATCGCGCAGGGCCTCGTTGGCTTCGTTGATCGCCTTGAAGCGCTCCTCTGCGCCCGGCTCCTTGTTCTTGTCCGGGTGGTATTGCCGCGCCAGCTTGCGGTAGGCCGACTTGATCTCGGTTTCGCTGGCGTCGGGCTTCACCCCGAGGATGTCGTAATAGTCTTTGAATTCCACTGCCCTTCCTCGGCAAGACTGCGCAGGCAGGCGACCTCCCGCGGATGCGTTCCGCGAAAGGCCGCCCGGATCACGCTACGGTAGCCGCTCAGTGGTTGGTCGAGGGATTGCCGCCGCCGGAACTGCCGCTGCCACCGCCACCATGTTCGGTGGAAATCGAAATGCGCCGCGGCGTCGTCTCGGCACGCTTGGGAATCACGATTTCCAGCACGCCGTGCCGGCCGACCGCGGTGATGCCGTCGGGATCGGCGCTGTCCGGCAGCGCGAAGCGGCGGTGGAAGGTACCGTGCGCGCGCTCGATGCGGGTGAAGCGGCCATTCTGTTCCTCGTTCTGCACGGTGCGCTCGCCCTTGATGGTGAGGATGCCCTTCTCCATGCTCACCTCGATGTCGGCCGGATCCACGCCCGGCACATCGACGAAGATCACGAAGCGCCTGTCCTCCTCCTTGATGTCCACGCGCGGCGCCCACTGGCTGGTCACCACGTTGGACGGGTCGCTTTCGTCCTGCTGAAAGAAGCGATCGAACGCATGACGGATTTCCTCGGGGAACGCGCTGGCGGCATTCCACCTCAGGTTGCGGTTGGAACTCATGGCTGATTCCTCCAGAAAGAGTCACGGCAGGCGCCGCTTGCACCAGAAAGTAGGTACGCCCGCCGCCGATTCAAGGCGACAGCCGCCGCCGGCCGGGTTTACGATGCCCGGCCCTACCCCCGGACGAACCCCATGAGCATCCAGATCGGCCAACCCCTGCCGGACCTCGACGTCGACGTGATCGAGGACGGCGCCCCGGTGCGGCGCGTGTCCACCGCCAGTCTGTTCGGCCACGGCCGGGCCGTGCTGTTTGCCGTCCCCGGTGCCTTCACGCCGACCTGCTCGGACCACCACCTGCCGGGCTACGTGCAGCATTTCCGCGAGTTCCAGGAACGCGGCGTCGAGGTCTTCGGCATGGCGGTGAACGATGCCTACGTGATGCAGGCCTGGGCGGGTGTCCAGCAGGTCCCGCCGGGCCTGAAGCTGCTGGCCGACGGCAACGCCAGCTTCACGCGCGCGCTGGGCCTGGAGTTCGACGGTACCGCCTACGGCATGGGGCTGCGCGCCCGCCGCTTTGCGCTGTATGCCGAGAACGGGGTGGTGCGCCTGCTGCACGTGGAAGCGCCAGGGGAATTCCGCGTCTCGACCGCCGAGGCGATGCTGCAGGCACTCCCGGCGCCGGAGGCCAGCACGACGGCCGGTTGAGGCGAGGGCACGCCCCTGCCGCAGACCATGGAGGAGCCGGAGGAGCTACGATCGCCCAGCAGTACGCAACATCAGCAAGCCCAGGCCACGTTCAACCGATTGCCGAAGGAGGTCGCTGCCATGCGGTACGTACTGTTCGACAAGGTCAACAACGAGATGATCCTGCTTGCCCGGATCCTTCTGGTGGTGCTGTTCGTGCTGTTCGGCTGGAGCAAGCTGACCGATTTTTCGGGGACGGTCGGCTACATGGCGAGCGCGGGCCTGCCGGTTCCCAAGCTGGCGGCAGCCGTGGTCGTCCTGATGGAGTTCTTCGTGGGGCTGGCGATCGTGCTCGGCTTCTTCACGCGGCCGCTCGCCCTTCTGCTGGCCCTGTACACGCTCGGTACGGCGTTGATCGGACACCACTACTGGACGATGGACGGCGCCGATCGGATGGCCAACATGATCAACTTCTACAAGAACATCTCGATCATCGGCGGGCTGCTGCTGTTGTGCGTCACCGGCCCGGGAAGATATTCGATCGACCGCCGCTAGCCTGCGGGAACGCCACCGGGACGACTGGCGATACGCAAAAAGAAAGCCCCGGCGAGCCGGGGCTTTCTTACATCGGTCAGGCCTCTTCCGTTCCTTCCGGGACGGGCGCCGGACCTTCCGGCGACACACCCTCGGCCGGCTCGGCATCCTCGCCGTTGCCTTCCTCGGCATCCAGCCGCACCACGCTGACCAGGTTCTCGTCGGCCGGCAGGCGGATCAGGGTGACGCCCTGGGTGTTGCGGCCGAGCTGGGAGATTTCCCCGACGCGGGTACGCACCAGCGTGCCCTGGTTGGAGATCAGCATCAGCTCGTGGCCCTCGGTGACCTGCACCGCGGCGACCAGCGCGCCGTTGCGCTCGGAACATTGGATGCCGATCACGCCCTGGGTGCCGCGGCCCTTCTTGGTGAACTCCTCCAGCGGCGTGCGCTTGCCGTAGCCACGCTCGGTGGCGGTGAGGATGTCGCCCTCGGCGGCCACGATCAGCGAGACCACCTCGGCCCCTTCGGCCAGCCGCATGCCGCGCACGCCGGTGGCGGTACGGCCCATCGAGCGCACGGTGTTCTCGTCGAAGCGATTGACCTTGCCGTTGGAGGCGAACAGCAGGATGTCGCTGTTGCCGTTGGTGATCGCCACGTCGACCAGCGCATCGCCCTCGTCCAGGTTGATCGCGATCTTGCCACGCTGCAGCTGGAAGGCGAACTCGGTCAGCGGGGTCTTCTTCACCGTGCCGCACCTGGTGGCGAAGAACACGTAGCACTCCGGGCTGTATTCGCGGATCGGCAGCACCGCCTGCACCTTCTCGCCCTCGGCCAGCGGCAGCAGGTTGACCATCGGCTTGCCGCGCGCACCCGGGCCGGCCTCGGGCATCTGGTAGACCTTGAGCCAGTAGACGCGGCCGGTGCTGGTGAAGGTCAGCAGCGTGTCGTGGGTGTTGACCACCCACAGCTGCTCGACGAAATCCTCGTCCTTCAGCGCCGAGGCCGAACGACCCTTGCCACCGCGCTTCTGCGCGCGGTAGGTGCTGGCCGGCTGGCGCTTGACATAGCCGGTGTGCGACAGCGTGACGACCATGTCCTCCGGCGCGATCAGGTCGAGGACGTTCAGGTCTTCCTGCGAATGCTGGATCTCGGTGCGGCGCGCATCGCCGTACTCGGCCTTGATGACCTCGAGCTCCTCGCGGATCACCTTGAGCAGGACTTCCGGGTTCTCCAGGATCTCGATCAGGCCGCGGATGGTGTCCAGGATCTGCCGGTATTCGTCGGAGAGCTTCTCCTGCTCCAGCCCGGTCAGGCGATGCAGGCGCATGGCCAGGATTTCCTGCGCCTGCACGTCGGAGAGCTGGTAGCCGTCGGCCTTCAGGCCGTCGCGCGGATCCATGTCTTCCGGCCGCGAAGCCTCCGCGCCGGCGGCGGCCAGCAGCGTGCCGACCATGCCCGGCTGCCACTTGCGCGCCAGCATGCGCTCGCGCGCCTCGGCCGGCGAGGCGGAGCTGCGGATCAGCTCGATCATCTCGTCGATGTTGGCCAGAGCGACGGTGAGGCCTTCCAGGATGTGCGCACGTGCGCGCGCCTTGCGCAGCTCGAAGATGGTGCGCCGGGTCACTACCTCGCGGCGGTGGCGGATGAAGGCCTCGAGGATCTCCTTGAGGTTGAGCAGCCGCGGCTGGCCGTCCAGCAGCGCCACCATGTTGATGCCGAAGGTGACCTGCAACTGCGTCTGCAGGAACAGGTTGTTGAGCACCACGTCGGCCATCGCATCGCGGCGCACCTCGATCACGATGCGCATGCCGTCCTTGTCGGACTCGTCGCGCAGCTCGCTGATGCCCTCGAGCTTCTTTTCCTTGACCAGCTCGGCGATCTTCTCGATCAGCCGCGCCTTGTTCACCTGGTAGGGCAGCTCGTGGACGAGGATGGTCTCGCGGCCGTTCGACTCGGTCTCGATCTCGGTGTGCGCGCGCACCAGGAGGCGGCCGCGGACGGTGTGGTAGGCCTCGACG